>NZ_KI542823.1:1921-3009 GCF_000496155.1 Ferroplasma sp. Type II | reverse complement strand
GAAGCAAAAGTTATAACCCCCTTTAGTTGATAAGAGTATGTCAGATCCCAACGTCTTAACTGTAAATCGATACACACATTTTTTCTATGTGGCAACATTCCGTGTAGATCATCGTGATCTATTCCCACAATAGATAATGCAAATAGTTTTCCAATAAATTATTTATCAATATTACTATCAAAATTTATATATATATTCATGTATTAATTTCATTATGGATCGAAAAACTATTATAGCATTCTCATTTGCTACTAATAGGTTAGGTGCTGGCCTTGTCGGATTGGTTTACTATAACCCAGAAATCCATAGTGATAATTACAATCATATAAATATACCTAAATTAGGGCATTATGTTCATGAATATAATTTAAAGGATACAGGCAGTGTAAGCCATAGAAGCACATTTAGAAATGAAACACCTGCAACAAATGGAGGCAATACATCAAGCAATAATACAATAATTATGAATTATACATTATATAGAGGAAATAATAATGTAACTGGAGAACTTTTAAATGTTTACGTTAATGGAAAATTAGAACATAGATCATTACTGATCAACAGTACAGAATTAAATAATAATTTTACAGTGGTACCGTTATATTCTAAATCAGGAAACTATAATGTAACTGTATTAAATACCAATGCTACTAATAATACTAAGAATGCAACAGGCAATAATCCCAATGTATATGTAGATCTTCAAGCAATATATTCATTAGGTAGTGGAGGGGAGGCACTTGCATTTAACCAGGAAATGACAGATACATTATTATATGTACTAGGCGTTGGCGTCGCAATCGCAGGTGTTGCTGCACTTGTAACTTTTGCAGCCTCAGTTATAGTGGCAGCAATCCTGAGCATAGGTATAGGTACAATTCTCCTATACGATGAATTTGGTGGGGGAAATGGTGTATTTTTCTTTGTGCATACAGGTATTTTTAAATATGCATGGATAAATTCACCGTATAATCAGGTTCCAAATGACTATAAAAATTACGGATCATGCCCTATAACTTTATACAATGGTGATTTACAATGAAGAATAAGATTCCGCGGAAATATGTAATAATTGGTGAAATTTTAAT
>NZ_KI542823.1:0-1871 GCF_000496155.1 Ferroplasma sp. Type II | reverse complement strand
GTGCAACAAAAATTACGGTTACCACAATTGCCAATAATTTTTTCATAAATGTATAACCTATAAAATTATAAAGACCTTACTAAATATATATTATATCCATACATAGAAATTGTATAAATTAATATAATAAATCCCTCAAAATACTGATTTACGTAAATATTTGTATGCACAATGTATCATGTCTTATGAACCAGAAACTTGAAGAGGCAGTTGCAGGATTAAGGTGCGTCAACAAACCGGTAAAGCAGATAGCAAAAACACTGGGAATTAAAAAGGATGAGATAGAAAAAATCATTAAGGAATGGATACTGCAGACTGATCCATATATAAGTGAGTTGATAAGAGAAAGAAAGGTAAATAATATACCGGATACAGGGGAGATTAAACTATTAGTTAAAATGGATATTAATAACCTTTTAAATGATCCTAGAATTCTTGACTACATAGCTAAGAAGAGAAATGATCACCACAACCGCTTTATGGACTGTGTAAGGTATAAAATAAAAATTATGCTTTATAATAATAAAAAATAAAATAATTTATTCGATGTCCTCGAATTCAGAGTTATCTATTATTCCTTCATCCTTCATTTTATTCATTCCCTTCATTATGGCCATGCCTATTCCCACAACTATGAGGTTTAACAATAGTGCAAATACCCCTATATAGACGAAATGGAAGTCCTTGTAAAGGGAGCTCGTAAAGTCCAGCTCTGCAAGCATGACTATTGTGGTAGTCAGGCCAACAAGCCACCCTGCTGCTACCGGGTATTTATTCAGTTTTCTGGTGAATAGGGCAAGGTATACTGCTGGCAGTGTCTGCATTATAAAGGCTCCGCCTATTGTTTGAAGATAAACAATTTCACCCGAAGCTGCAGGTACCAGGGAGAATGCCAGTGCACCGATAATTACAACAATAACGAGTACCCTTGAAAGGTTTGTCTGGGCTCTATCTGATGCATTAGGATTTATATACTCAAGGTACACATTTCTTGTCAGCAGATTTGCAGATGCCAGAGCCATTATGGATGCCGGCACTATGCTTCCCACAACTACTGCAGCAAAGGCAAAGGCAGTAAACGAAGCGGGGAATATGTGAAGCACTAATAGAGGTAGAGCCTCGCTGCTAACCTTTGGATATGCATTGAAGTAAACCACTGCCATTATTCCAATTATAGCAACGAACATTAACAGCACATTGTAAAGTGGAAGCAGTGAGGCATTTCTCCTTATAGTTTTTGAGTCCTTTGCACCAAGAGTACCAGTAATGGCATGTGGATAAAGGAATAATGCCAGTGCAGAACCAAGTGCCAGTGTGGTATACCCTACATCTATTACAGGCGAAATGTTTAGAAGATGTGGACTTATTGTTGCTGCCTTGCCGAAAATTGCACCAAAACCGCCCAATTTAATGGGTATATATATTATGATTACTATTACAGCAACCCATATAATTGCATCTTTTATTATGGCTGTAAGTGCTGGCCCCCTTAATCCACTAACAAATGTAAAGCCAGCAACCAGAAGGAATGCGATTATAAGGCTCACCGTTATGGGAAGTGCCAGGGCGGCCAGGACGTATTTTATTCCTGTAATCTGCAAAGCTATATAGGGCAGTTCGGCCAGAACACCTGTCAGTGCTATAAGCATTGCAAGGAACCTTGATGAGAAACGATCTTTGACGAAATCTGCTGCAGTAATATACCCGCGCCTCTTTGAAACATTCCACAGCTTAGGCATGGTTACATATACTATGGGGTATATCATTACACCGTAGGCTATTGCAAACATTGCAAAAGCCCCCCCTCCTATTCCTGCGGTGGCAGCGGCTCCTGGTACGGCAATTAGGGTATATGCTGTATAAAATCCCCA
>NZ_KI542822.1:2626-4079 GCF_000496155.1 Ferroplasma sp. Type II | reverse complement strand
CAAAGCATCCTTTGTGTTTTTTGAGAAATTCCTGATCAGTGATCCCATGCCGCCCAATATATTTCCACTTCCGGGAAGAACAACGGAATATAATACATTGTTTTCTACGGATTCAGTGAATGCGTGGTCATCCATGTATACCCCATCAATCGCCCTGCCAAGAGGCATCATTGAATCAAGTTTGTCATTTGCCTCACTCTCTAATCCCGGTTCACCTGCCCTGTCCAGTCCAATATGGCTGTGTGGGTCAATGAATGCAGGGGTTACAACGCCTTCCTCAAGAATTTCGCAATCCGGCTTATTCCTGGATACTTCCATTATGCTGTCTCCATCGAAACTTACATAAACATTTTTCTGCACTCCCTTACCATCATAAAGCAAATTCGCCTTCACCGCTTTCATAACATAATATAAGACTATTTAATTTAAATTTAATCCATTGAGCAGTCCAGCAATTCATTAAAATATCTACAAAAGCAGAGTATTATTAACAAAATATAAATATTAAATTATGTCTAACACCATGTTAAGTAATTTATATTACCATAGTTAAGGGCCTACTACCTAACTCCCCCGTGGCTTTCATGTTCAACCCATAGGTTTTCATCTTTTCTTTTACATTTTTAAATTGATCTTGTATATTTTTTATTTCATAATATAAATTTTTTAAGGCAATTTATAATTTACAGAAATTTACTTACTCTACCAATTATCGTATAACATACGATTTCATGAAAAATAATTAGGCAAAATTATTGAAAAATTATTACTGGTAAAATCATATGGCTGGAAATCCTAATAATATAATAGCCACATATACTATAAAACCTGTTAAACCTCCAATTTTTATAGATATTTTATAATTTTTTGTAATAATATCAAGGATAATTATTAATATAATACTCATTATAACAGAAATTACTAAATTATTAATGGGATCATAATAGTCTGGCAATAAAGTTGCAGGAGCTGAAGAGAGATTAAATAATCTATTAATTATAAAATAGTATCCAGGAAGATAATTTTCAGGAAATAACCATAAACGAAATCGTAGTTCAATGGAAATAATAAATGATATTGATATTGAAAATATAATAGATTTTATTGTAGAAGGGTTTGGGAGGTATTTTTTGTACACTATAAATAATACGATTGCAAGAAGGGAGAAGAAAATAAGTAAAATACTGTTTTCGTTTATCCAATAATATAAATTATTTATTATATTTAACATTTTTACACCTCATGTTGACACTATATATTCTCTATAACAATTATTGGAATCAGCTGATATCTGGCTATTGACCACTACTGTATTCTTATATACCGTCCATTGATTAATATCTGGAGCATAGGACCATATTTCATTGTGTATATAACCAGTATATGTCCCAGAGCTAAGTGTTATTTTTGTACAAACAGAGCTACGCCAGCTGGTGCCAAAATATCCCTGAAA
>NZ_KI542822.1:0-2576 GCF_000496155.1 Ferroplasma sp. Type II | reverse complement strand
TCCGATTTTTCCTATAATGTTCTCATTTATCGGTATAGGTTATTCCACTATCGTGATCGCTATGGCGTCTCTCTTCGGAATAATAATAACGTTCACGGTATTCCGGGAAATTTTCGGATACCATGGAGACTTAATGGTGGACGGTATTGAATCAGAATCCTGATAACTTTAAATCTATTATAGCAATTATATATAGGGAAAAGCCCGAGGGCAACTGACGCCGAAAGGTGAGGAAAGTCCTCCCTCCACAGCTGGCTGCAACCGGTGAAAGCCGGTATGCCGAGAGGCATGGTTAAGAGACAAGAAATAAACGGTTCCCTGTAAAGTGTGATTCGTAAAAATGACGTTTCAGGGAGTACCGATGAGAACTCTCCCTGCAGGGAGCAAGTCTAAATTGAATCGTTGAATACAGCTGCCAGATTCAGGTAAGACGCATAGTCGAATGTTGCCAACCGAAAGGCTAACAGAAGGAGGCTTACTCCGGGCATTTCCCCTTTTTGTGCTGTGTTGAATAAATATTTAAACCGCTTGTAGTTCGAAGCAGTATTTCCCCTATGCTTCCAGTTCCTTCTTCTCGTGATCTGTTATTTCAACATCCCAGTGGTGCACTTCCGCCCTGTTATTGTTCAGGAATTCAACAATAGCTTCACTTGCATCTGTTCTGGTAATAATAACACCATTGGCATACTTCACATATTTATAATTGTCAAGGAATCCTGGTATCCGTTTATGGTACCTGCCATAGTGTGAGGAGTTATTATAACCATAAAGTTTCCTGTAAAATTTAGAGTAAGAAGCGGGGCTGACTCCATTCTTTGACCGGGGTATCGTGAAAACAATCAGTGTGCCCTTCATATGGGGATTAATCCAAATTCCGATATAAATATATGGCAGTATGCACATACAGTTATAATGCCGAGATGGGGAAAGACTTACAGGGACAAAAGAAACTGGAAGGAATACAATGAGGAACTCGTAATAAGGGGGAAATTCTTCTTTGATTTTGATTTCGTGGATCAGTGGGGCTCTGAACTTGAGAAAATGAATCTTGGCAAAAGGGGATCACCATTCCTCTTCCCGGAATCGTTCATGCAGTTCATGATGATATGGCACCAGTATCTGGATTACCGTGGCCTCGAGGGAATGGCAAGATCACTTGTTAATCTTGGGATAATACCAGAATATGGTGATTATACCACCATATGGCACCGCATACATAATATGGTTCCTGACATTGACATTTCAGGCATTCAGTATGCAGAACTTGGTACCGATGGCACTGGAATGAAGACAAACAATGCAGGTTTTTACAGGATAATGAAATATGGAGATCCAGATGCAAGGCAGAGAAAGCATCTTGTTGTCATTATAACAGCAGATGTGAAGACAAAGAAGATTATAGGGATAGAATCACACATAGAAGGTACTGGACCATCTGAACCAGAAACTGCATCCACTCACATAAAGGAAGCAGTGAAGAAGGGAATAAATGTGAAAACATTCTACGGTGATGGTGCATTTGATGTGAACAATCTCTTCAACCTTATACATTCCATCGGTGCCATACCGGTGATTAAGATCAGGAAGAATGCCTCCACTGACAGGCAAAGGGGATCAAAACACAGAAGAAAGGAGGTAAGAGAATACCAGGAGAAAGGTTACAAACAGTGGGCAGAAGAGAAGCATTACGGAATGAGGTGGCCTGGGACTGAAGGAATATTCTCCGCAGTAAAGAGGAAGTTTGGAGAGAACTGTGTAAGCAGATCTACAGAAGGATTGAAAGCAGAGGGATCCCAGAGATTATGGATATACGACTATATAAACCAGAGGGCAAAGATGGAGGTAAAGTGCATGAATTAGGGGCTGAAAAGAAGAATAAAATCAGAGGAAGAGTGAAGAGAGCGGAAATCATGATCTTTGTTCAACAGAGCACACCAACTCACAAATTTTAAATAACCACAGATTATATATTTTATATGAGTTTTGACCTGATACTTGATGATGGAAATGTATTTTTATGTGGGGGCGTGAAAAGGACATCCATAGGAATAGAGAACGGAAAAATAGTTGCCATAGGGAATATTAGTGAATTCAATGGAAACACAAAGAGAATTAATTTATCGGGAAAACTTGTAATACCCGGGGGAGTTGATCCACATACTCATATAGAAGGCTATTCCAGTGCAGGTACAATCAAGAACGGAACGGAATCAGCAGCTATTGGGGGAACTACAACAGTGCTGGACTTTTCGCAGGCAAACAAAAATGAGGATACAGTTGTCGCTGCAGCATCCAAGATAAAGAGATTTTCTGAAAGCAGTTCCCTGGACTTTACCATAAAACCCATGATGGTAACAGAAGACTTCGCGTCCAGTGAGAGGCTAGAATCTATATTTTCTAAACTGTCTAATATGGGAATAATGGCAGTGAAGATTTTCACCACATACAAAAATCTCGGAAGGTATGCCAATAATTATCAAATTCTCCAGGGAATGAACATTGCAAAAAAATACGGGATAATAGTACAGATTCACGCAGAAAACAATGATTTCCGGAAGGTAATCTGGAATCGCTCC
>NZ_KI542821.1:0-6107 GCF_000496155.1 Ferroplasma sp. Type II | reverse complement strand
TGTGAAATTTTCTCTAATTATGGCAGCAACACCCATTCTTGTGGTTGGCCTGGTCCCCTTCCATTCAGTTGTGCTCCGTGGATTGTATCCCAGAGCCATTTTGACCCCGATATCCTTCACAAAAGCATCCTTTGTGTTTTTTGAGAAATTCCTGATAAGCGATCCCATGCCTCCCAGAATATTTCCACTCCCAGGCAAAACAACAGAGTACAGTACGTTGTTTTCAACAGATTCAGTGAATGCATGGTCATCCATATAAACACCGTCAATTGCTCTGGCGAGTGGAATCATTGAATCCAGTTTGTCGTTTGCTTCACTCTCTAATCCCGGTTCACCTGCCCTGTCCAGTCCAATATGGCTGTGTGGGTCAATGAATGCAGGGGTTACAATGCCTTCCTCAAGAATTTCGCAATCCGGCTTATTCCGGGATACTTCCATTATGCTGTCTCCGTCGAAACTTACATAAACATTTTTCTGCACACCCTTTCCATCATAAAGCAAATTCGCCTTCACCGCTTTCATAATCTAATATAAGGCTATTTGATTTAAATTTAACCGTAGAACTAATTTCTATCCTGAACTGGAGAAACAGTACTGCATTATTAAATGTAATTCCTGCTCAAAAGAGTTAAATAACCACAGATTATATATTTTATATGAGTTTTGACCTGATACTTGATGATGGAAATGTGTTTTTATGTGGCCGTTTAAAAAGGACATCTATAGGGATAAGGGATGGAAAAATAGCAGCCATAGGAAGCCTTAACAGCCTTTCTGGCAATGGAAAAAGAATTGATTTAGCAGGAAAACTTGTAATACCCGGGGGAGTTGATCCACATACTCATATAGAAGGCTATTCCAGTGCAGGTACAATCAAGAACGGAACGGAATCCGCGGCCATTGGGGGAACTACAACAGTGCTGGACTTTTCGCAGGCAAACAAAAGTGAGGATACAGTTGCCGCTGCAGCATCCAAGATAAAGAGATTTTCTGAAAGCAGTTCCCTGGACTTTACCATAAAACCCATGATGGTAACAGAAGACTTCGCGTCCAGTGAGAGGCTAGAATCTATATTTTCTAAACTGTCTAATATGGGAATAATGGCAGTGAAGATTTTCACCACATACAAAAATCTCGGAAGGTATGCCAATAATTATCAAATTCTCCAGGGAATGAACATTGCAAGAAAATACGGGATAATAGTACAGATTCACGCAGAAAACAATGATTTCCTGGAAGGTAATCTGGAATCGCTCCTTGCACAGGGAAAAACGGAAGCAAAGTACCATGCCATAAGCAAACCACCTGTAAGTGAGGATGTTGCTGTGGCCGATTCTGCCCTAATGGCCGGAGAATCCGGTGCCAAGGTTTACTGTGTCCATCTTTCTACAAAAACATCACCTGAAATTATAGATATCGCCAGACTGCATGGAATAGATATATATGGAGAAACATGCCCTCAGTATCTGATTCTGGACAGCAGTTACCTTGAAAGGGAAAATGGAAATGAATATCTCTGCAGTCCGCCTTTGAGACAGAAAGAGGATAATAAAAGAATGTGGGATGCCATAGCATCAGGAAAAATACAGGCTGTAGGTTCAGACCATGTTCCTTTTCTGGCTGAACAGAAAAGGGCAGGAATACCGTTCAATAGGGTTCCAAATGGAATTCCGGGAATAGAGACAAGGCTCCCACTTCTGTTTTCCGAGGGCGTGCAGAAGGGGCGAATCACACTGGAAAAATTCGTTGATGTGATCAGCTCATCTCCGGCAAAGATATTTAATTTATACCCAAGAAAGGGGTCAATATCCATAGGCAGTGATGCAGACATAACTGTTATAGATACAAAATTGGAACATGGCCTCCGTGCTGAAGACCTTCACATGGGTACTGACATTGCCATATACAGCCACATGAAAACAAAAGGATGGCCGGTACTTACTATTTCCGGTGGAGAGATACTTGCAGAGAATGATGTTTTCACAGGAAGAGGGAAAAAGGGACATTTTCTTGAAAAAGGAGGCATTTAAATGGAAAATATGGAAAGAATCAAAAAAATCCTGATAGAACAGGGGGCTATTGGCAGAGAGAATGGAAAGGCCATATCCGAATACGAAACACTGACAGAAAATGACGGGGTCACAAGGCCTGCAGGCACGGAGAAGGATAAAAAAACCAGGGATTATTTCGTTGACCTGTGCAAAAAGAATGGGTTTGAACCGTTCATAGATGTTTATGGAAATATATTTGTGACTCTCAGGGGAAGCAGCCCAGATGGGGGAATAATAATGATGGGGTCACATCTTGATTCTGTTGTCCATGGCGGCATGTTCGATGGTACAATGGGTGTTTTCAGTGCGCTTGAAGTTCTTCTCAGGTTCAAAGAATCAGGATACAGAAACAGGAGAGATATTGTTGCTGTAGCCTTTACAGGGGAGGAAGGATCGGCATTTCACCAGCCAATGCTGGGCAGCAACGGATTTACAGGAAATATTGGCAGGGAGAAACTCTGGGCATTGAAAAATCGTGATGGAACTGATTTCAAATCTGCAATGCAGAGAATAGAATACCTGGGCGATTCCGAATTTCCGGGAAAACCTGAATATTACCTTGAATACCACATAGAGCAGGGACCTGTACTGGAAGAAAAGGATAAGGAGATAGGAATTGTTACATCCATAACGGGTCAATGCGTCCTTTCTCTGGAACTTGAAGGTATACAGGGGCATTCCGGAACAACCCCCATGGAGATGAGAAGCGATGCTCTTGTAAGGGCTGCAGATATCATTGCCAGCGTGGACAGGATAGCCAGGGATGCATCCAAAAAATACAGAAACCACAGTGTTGGTACTGTGGGTGAATTATCTGTAGATCCAGGAAGGTTCAATGTAATTCCAGGACATGTAAATATGAAAATAGATTTAAGGAGCGAACAAAGTGAAAGCCTTGCCTTCATGAAGAAAAAGGTACTGGATGAGATAGAAAGGGAAAAATTTGGTGTGAAAATTAAATATTCAATTGTGGCTGAGGTGGAACCTTCAATAATGTCAGATGAGGTGATGAATGCTATCAGGTCTTCTGTATCTACACTTGGGTTCACCAGCATGGATATGCCAAGTGGAGCAGGGCATGACACAATCCCAATTTCCAGAATATCAAAGGCAGGCATGATATTTGTTCCAAGTATCAGGGGGCTGAGCCACACTCCACTGGAATGGACGAATTTCAGTGATGTTGAAAAAGGATTGGAGGTACTGGCCGAGACTGTAAAGATCCTGGACAGAACATAGATCAACAAAATTTTATTCTATTATTTACTGGTTTTCAGAACAATGGATATACAAAATTAAATATAGTTCTTAACATATTATTATATATGAATAATAATAAAATTATAACCTGTTCTGGATTTTCTGCCATACTGGCTGCCTGGCTGACCATTGTTATTTCTATAATTAAAAATCCATGGTTCAGAATTACTGGAAATGCTTTAAGTGACCTGGGAGGTGGAAACATGATTTTAAATTTCCACCCTGCACCAACTGACCCCTATATTTACAATGTAGGACTTATGATAACAGGGATATTGATTGCATTATTTTCCATAGCCATAATAATTAATTCCAGAAATAAGATAGAAAATACGGGGGCATCGTTTTTCATAATTGGAGGACTGTTCCTGGCCTTGATAGGCATATACCATGAGGGAACTTATCCACATGATTTTGTTTCCATATGGTTTTTCATCATTGCCTCAATATCCTATGCCACAATAGGCATATCATTATTATTTGGACAATTCAAAAAAACCGGTGTTTTACTGTTAATTATACTTATTGTGTCATGGGCAATATTTATTGCCGTTCCCTGGCAATCCGTTGCAGAAAATGAAATATTTGGGATGATTATTATAGATGTTATGGTATTGCTTCACCTTTATACATTTTCCAGGAGAATTGAAAAATGAATGGAAAGTTTATTGCCTATCAAAAAATTATCTCTGTCAGGAAAGGGAAATTCAGGTTCGAAATGTTAAAAAATAATTTTATAGTTATGATTAATCAGAGAGAGAATTTACCCACATCCTCAAGTATTTTAGGTTTTTTAGCCCTGTAATAAAAATACATTACCACAATGAATACAAAGTAGATTCCCGACATATATGAGGCATAGTTTAATGGCGGTGGTGGAGCCGGATACACAACATATACAATTGCAACAACAAGTGCTATGGCTACTGCCCATGGTATTGCAAGGTGCTGTATTATTTTCAATGTTCCCTTTCTTTTATGGTAGAATCCCAACCCAATTCCAGCTATAGCATGATTTGAAAAACTGAATATTGAATTGCTGATGATAAGGAACAGGCTGGCAGTCAGTGGCCCCAGTATGAGCCCGGAAACTATGGCTATGGTCATGCTCAGCAGTCCTGTAAATATGACCAGGTTTCCCGGTACCTTGTGTTTATTGATCTTTGCAAAAACCTTTGGAAACAAGAGATCATCCCTGGCATATGCATATGAAGTCCTCACTGTGCTGGTTTCAAATGCCACTCCCGAAGAGTTGAAGCTGTTTATGATAAACAATGCAAATATTGCAGCAACTGCAAGTCCAAGATACCTGGTGTACACATAAATTCCCGGATCTGATAGGCTTGCATAGTTAAACATATTGTTTACTCCGTATACTACGGACTGGGCATAGGAACTCATTATTATGACAGCCCCTATGAGCCCGGCGAGTATTCCCAGTGCAAGTGGTATATTTTTTCTGGGGTTTTTTGTTTCCTCGGCAACTGGAACAATAGAATTAAGACCTCCGAATGTGGCTATGCCCAGAATCATTTCCACTGCAATGTCAGTATAATTGAAATGCACTGCTGCTGCAGTGAAGGGAACGAATGAGTTGTTTGGGCCTGCAATGACTATGAGGGCTATTGATGTGCCAACAAGGAATATAAATTCTGCAAGCCCTGTATAGAGAACGTATTTCAATGACAGTTTTACACCAAAGAAATTCAAGACTGTTGTCTCACCGATTATAATTATTGTGAGTGGAATCCAGATCCATGGATATGCTGCTGCAAGTGCCGGATCCAGTGCATAAAGAAAGGCGGTGAGCCCAAGCATTGCGAAGCCCGTATATCCTAAAAGATAGTAGTAATAATATGAAATGCCGCCATAAAATGAAAGGAATCTTCCTGTACTTTTAAATGCCTTCCTGTGAAATGCTGCCCATGAATAGGCTGAAGCCACCTCTTTCGACCATTCGTAGGTGACAAGTGTCATTCCGCAATATATAATGAATGCGAGAACTATAACCAGTGTCATAGAAGCGCCAACAGCTCCGGCAATTCCAACAAAAAACAAAGCCGTGACTGCAGCTGGGCCATTAGTCCCTAAACCCTGTGCCAGTGCCTGCCACATACTTAATGTGTGTGTAGCAAGCCCGGATTTTGCATCCTGATTTTCCATCAGAATAAAACTATAAATTATATAAAAAGCTATCGCAACATATATCGGGTATTTTTACAATTTCTGGATAAACAGCTTCTAAAGATCCATGAAAACTCAATTGTGATAACTGTGCTGAACGCATGGAATTTAAGTATCCTCTATTGGCTTATATCAGCATTGCAACTATATAATAATGAGCAATGCGGAAACAAAAAAATAATTTGAAAGGTTTAATGTTTCCAGTTTTGTGTATGTGGACAAAGGGAAAAAGAACCCTGATACTGATACATATCTTTAATAGAGAATTACTGGTTTTAGGAAAAATAATCACGGAGGATGCGGTAGGTTAGCCCAAAAACTACATAATTTCCAAACCGGTAGGTTTCATTATCCAGCAGCAGATCCTTTTCAGATGACCAGAAATATTGTGATATCTCATTGTCCGGATGCACTTCTGTAGTACTGGATATACATTCATAGGCAGCGACACTTACATGCCCGTTCAGTGTATGATATAGTCCCAGTAGCCTATTTACCGTAACAGAAAGCCCAGTTTCTTCCATTGTTTCCCTTATTGCGGCCTGTTCACATGTTTCCCCATTTTCCATGTGCCCCCCTGGAAGAGCCATCTGCCCTGACCATGGATCGCCT
>NZ_KI542820.1:4502-6424 GCF_000496155.1 Ferroplasma sp. Type II | reverse complement strand
CGATATTTCTATCACATATGCAAAACTTCTTCATCTTGTTGTACACCCCGATTGGACGCCTGTATACCTGGATTCACGACGACAGATATTTTCTGGAAATTCCTTTGAAAAATCATTTCCCGGAAAGGAATATTCAGTGGTTGATTACTCAAATAACCTTGAAATCACTTCGTTGCTGCACAGTATAGATGCTGGGAAGGTATTCTTCAGATTTTCAATGAAGCCAGAAGAAACATACCGTTACAAAAATTCCATTGAAACTTGAGTTCCGCATGAGATAGTCTGTCACGATCCCTTTAGAATTCTGTTATTTTCTGTGTATTCCAACATCCTTTCTCGTTTCATGTATGTGCACATTATATGCACATACTCTTAAATACTATCATGTAATATTATTTTATGTTTCTGAGATTCACAAGGGTAAGGAGAGGATCAGCAGTACTGGAATATGCCTCCATAGCTGAAAGGGTGGTTGAGGATAATAAGCAGAAAACTATAACTGTGAAGTACCTTGGGTCTGTGAAGTCTGATGAAGACAGGGAAAGATACAGGAAAATACTGGAGGAATACAGGGAGGCAATGAGGAAATTCTCCCTGAACGATATGAATGTAAAGCCAACACTGTCTTTTGGAATATTCTATGCAGCAAGAACAATTATGGGGAGGAATGGCATGTCAGGAATACTGGAAAAGCATACTAATTCCTATGCAGAAACATTATCATTTATGATTATCTCCAGGCTGTTTGACCCATCCTCAGACATTAACCTCATAGACATAGATAAAAGGGTGTACTATCCCTGGGAAATACACATAAGTGAGGATAGTGTGTATAGATCGCTTGATTCACTCATTGAAAAGAAGGATTCCATAGAACTTGAAATATTCCATGCACTGAAGCCTGACACGTCCACAGTGCATTATGACCTCACATCATCATATTTCGAGGGGAGGGAGGATAATGACCTTGTTCTGTTTGGCTATTCCCGTGATAAGAAGAGGGGAAAGGAACAGATAGTAATAGGCCTTGTCATGGCTGATGGCATACCCATATATCATGAGGTATGGAAGGGCAATACTGTAGATCCACAAACACTTGAATCCACCGTATCTGTATTGAAGGAAAGATTCAACATAAAGAATGTAGTATTCATAGCAGACAGGGCATTTGGAAGATCGAAGTCCCTAGATCTCCTTGACCAGAATCAATATATAACAGCAGCATACAGGTGGGATAAGCCATACCGCAATATCCTCATGGAAACAGATTTCTCTGATGGCTATGTGATGGATGACCTGACCATAAAGAAGGTTGCCATAAGCGTGGATGATGTGATGAAGGATGATTCCACAGAGGAGCAGAGAAAGCTAGCAGAAAAGAGGAGATATATTGCCGTATACAACAGGAAGAGGGAAGAACTTGATCTCCAAGATCTGAATGATAAAATTGATACTGTAAAAAAGAAGATGTCTGAAATACAGGATCAGAAGGAACTGAAGAAATCCCTGGGAAAGTTGAAATCTCTTGTGAAGTTCACAGAGAACAATACTGCACTTAATGAGAGGAGGATAGAAATACTGAAGAAACTTGCAGGTAGATTCCTCATTGTCACAAATACCGATCTCAATGAAGATGAAGTGGTATCAGCATACAAGGAACAGTGGCAGATTGAGAGGTCATTCAGGACAATTAAATCGTTTCTGGAGATCAGGCCAGTGTACCACAGGAAATCGGATAGAATAAAAGCACATGTGTTTGTCTGTGTATTATCCCTTCTGCTATCAAGGATAATGGAAAAACTTACAGTCAGGACAATTGACAGCATAAGCAGTAGCCTGAATTATCTGGATGTTGTTCCCATAACAGTTGGGAATAGAGAACTGTATGTCTCATCAGAGAGCACAGAAGCATCAGATGTTCT
>NZ_KI542820.1:2206-4094 GCF_000496155.1 Ferroplasma sp. Type II | reverse complement strand
TTTCCCTTCGTGTGGGGAAAAGAATCCGATTGCTCCTTCTCGCCCTTTTTCTTCTCTTTCTCGATCCTCTGCTGGCTTCTCTTCGATTCATAGTTGGCCTTCATCGTTGCCGGATCACCTGTTCCATCTGTGGAGAATATCTTCTCCGTGGAATTGCCTGATTCGTTCATGATCCTGAGAACCTCATCCAGGAGCTTCTTTGATCGTTCGGGTTCATAGCCTCTCTCTATGGTCTTATAGGAAAATTCTGAGGATATCCCAAGCTTTTCACTGAACAGCCTAAGAAATCCCTCAGCTATGCGGTTGGGCATGCCGAAGTATGCCTGCATCAGCATAACCTTGACTATGTCTGAGGCTGGAACTGGAGGCCTTCCAGCTCCCCTCTTCTCCTCCTGAATACGGGAAGAGGCTATGTTAACCACATCCCTGATTGTTTCCAGCACATCGGCTATTTCATTCACCTGTGCCTGGTCATAGAGATGCCAGTTCCTTTCGGCCTGATCCCTTTTCTCGTAGGGGAAGGATTTATCCCTTACCGATTTGACAAGATTCCTCAGATCCTCTATATTCTTCTTTGCCACATATATGTATAACGAACAGGTTTAAATAGTTATGTGTACTATTCCACATAATGAATGGAACAATGATACTCTTTCATTTTCCAGAGAAGACAGCTCATGGAACAATAAACAAGTTCATGCAGAAGTTCTATGGACAGGATTCAACCTCAGGGAATGGCAAGTATAAGTACCATAGGCATGGTTTGCTGGAAAGCATACCTCATAGAAAGCTCCTAAGAGGAGTTCTGATACTCAGGAATGAGGATGCTGCAAAGGTATTAAATTTCCTGGAACAGTATTCCCTTACACTGCATGTCAGAGAGGTGAAACTAACCTCAGATGATGAAAAAATACTGAGGGGAACCCATGAATAAATTTGTCCCAAAGCCTGCCATCAACAAAAATATTTATAATAGGTATAACTCTTTATATTGTTGATATGGTGTTGAATATTATTGAAATAAACAATCTGTACAAGCGTTATGGTAATACTATAGCCCTTAATGGCATAAATTTATCCATAGCAGGTGGACAGATATACGGCATTCTTGGTCCTAATGGTTCCGGCAAAACAACTTTACTAAAAATAATTGCTGGCATATTGCCTGCCTCTTCAGGTGACATAATGGTTGATGAAATATCAGTTTCAAGAAATTCAGACAATATAAAATCCATGATCGGATATATACCTGAAACACCTGCATTATACGAATCACTTACACCCATAGAATATTTCAATTTCCTCGCATCGGTATTCAAAATAGATGACAATATATTGAGAGACAGGGTAAACGCATTTTCCAATGCACTTGAAATAGGGAAATATCTTGATGAATTTATAGGGTCCTTATCATTCGGGACAAAGCAGAAGGTTGCAATAATAGGATCATTAATACATGATCCCAAAATAATTGTTATGGATGAGGGAATGAATGGACTCGATCCAAAATCATCTAAGATAATCAAGGAACTATTGAAAGACATGACAAAAAAGGGAAAAACGGTAATATTTTCCACGCATATTATGGAAATAGCAGAGAATGTGTGTGATACCATATCTATACTATACAATGGCAATATAGCGGGCACTGGGAATCTTGACCAGTTAAAAAATGAAGCAGGATCCAGCAATAATGACCTTGAGGGTATATTCCTAAAGCTTACTGGAGATGAAGATCTTGATAACCTGCTTGATTCTTTGAGGGAATCTATTAAGTCAACTACCCCTCCCTGACGGAAGGGCTTGAAAGATATGGTGAAAAACATGAAAGAGAAGCAGAAGTTAGATAGGAGAAATACATACACACCTACGGATGCTCCACAAGTCC
>NZ_KI542820.1:0-2077 GCF_000496155.1 Ferroplasma sp. Type II | reverse complement strand
TACAGACTCACATAAGACTGATTGAGAAACTGAAAAAAATACTTCCAATATCCGATATTATTATTGAGGTTGCTTCATTCGATCAGCAGAAGATGAAGAACCCTGAGATAAGTGGAATAGAGTACCAGCAGGGAGAACTTCAGGGATATGAGATCAGGGAATATCTCCTTGAGAAGTTCCATAGAAAGTGTGTGTACTGTGGAAAGACAAACATACCGCTGGAAATAGAACATCTCACACTCCGATCAAGGGGCGGTCCAGATACCGTAGACAACCTTGCCATCTCATGCCATGACTGTAATCAGAAGAAGAATAACCTCACTGCGGAAGAATTCGGATATCCTAAAGTGAGAAAGAGGACACTGATACCATTAAAAAATTCAGCTTTCATGAATATTGTACGGTGGAAGCTCGCCCAGCTTACGGAAGCAGCATACACATTCGGGTACATCACAAGGAAGAACCGCATTTCTCTTGGGCTGGATAAGAGCCATGCCAACGATGCATTTGTGATTGCTGGAGGAAACATGCAGGTAAGATCCACTGTTTTCAATGCAACACAGAGACGGAGAAATAACCGTTCCCTTCAAATTAACAAAAAGGGGTTCATGCCATCAATAAGAAGGAGAAGATACCCCTTACAACCCGGTGATGTAGTGGAATTCGGGGAGAGCAGATACGGCGCTGTTGGGGTTCATAGTTATGGAAATTATGTAATAATAAGGAATGGAGAAAAGAAGATGGATGTTAACGTAAAGAAGGTAAAGTTGGTAAGATACTGTAAGTCAATACAGTTTGGGGCCCCAATTCCCCCCACGCTAACGCATGGGGTCTCCTTGGGGGGTAGTTAGATGAAAAATCAGACTTTGTTTTTGAGCAAATTGATAATGGTTGAACAGCGGTACCTTGCTCTAAAGGATACGCCGAAATTTCAAAGAACTATAAATTCAGGCAATAAAAAGTCATATTTTACAAGAACTATATTTATGAGTTATATAGCAAATGCCGTGCTTTTTACTATGATATTTGTTCTTCTTGATTCTGTTTATTTTGCGGCAAAGGAAACAACAATGCTTGCATCGTTCGGGCTTATTGTGTTTTTATATCTATTCATGATGGGCATATACAATTCAATAGTTTTCCTCAACTCTGTATATAACAACAATATTATGTCTCCACTAAAATCAATACCCATTAAGGTAAATGTCAACGTTCCATTTGTATCATGGTTCATTTATAATTCATCTTCATATATTTTTGTTGTTTTTCCATCTGCCATATTCTTTTACCTTCTTACCCATGACTATGAAACTATATTCCTTGCCATAGTCTACGCCTTTCTTATTCTACTGCTCAGTTTTATTATATCATCTCTCCTCTTCATTTATTCGGAAAAAAAGGCAAAAACACACTCATCAATTAAAAACGTAATTAAAATTCTCATGCTTTTCCTTTTTCTTGGCGCATTTTACCTATTGCTTGAAGACCCCTCATACTTTGGATATGTAAGCAGTGCAATAGCAGCGCTCCCCTATTATGTAAGGGTGTTTGCCTTCCCCATAAATCTTGAGTATATTGTGTATCTGAATTATAATCTTCCATTATTTTACAGGATACTGGAAATCCTCCTATCACTGTTGTTCCTGGCCATACTGGTTCTCATATATTTCTCTATCAGGTACAAAATATACAACATTCTCATGACCTCCGAGGAGAATGTATCAAGCGAGAAAATATATTCAAAAATGAGAACCACCAATATGCTTAGGGCATTCCTTAAGAAAGATGCAAAAAGTACATTCCGAAAACCTCAAAACCTATCATATATATTCCTCCCCGTACTCTTTGTTATCCCATTTTTTGTGGGCTTAGGTGTTGGAGATGGTTTTAAATCACCATTTTTTTCCATGCTTTACCTGGTGGAATTTGTATCATCCTTCTATTCAATATTCCTGCTTGTTGTGGAGGGCAAGGGTATAGAAATTCTCAATTCATTGCCGGTGAAAAAGCAATCCATAGCATTTTACAAGAGCATATTTGGGTTGATTATATTTTCAATTATAGCTGTAGCATTCAT
>NZ_KI542819.1:2163-6430 GCF_000496155.1 Ferroplasma sp. Type II | reverse complement strand
ATCTTTTTATTTGCCACTACTTTTCCGTCCAGTAACATTTTCACCACTTTATTATGGATTTGATTTCATCTGATGGTTTCTCCATGAATATTCCTGTATCGTCGGGGTCATAAATTCCTGTTATAAGCTTATTTACAGCACCACCTTCTGAATAGTTCCATTTTTCAAGATGTTGTATGGCATTCAAATAATGCTTTTTGGAACCGTCAACCGATCCTCCTATTGTAATGTTATGTTCAACTATGTAGTTTATGTCGTTTCCTGAAATTGGAGTGTCTGAAGCTGCCCCGTTTGTGCCGAACATAATAGCTACTCCGTTATAATTCAACTTTCTTACAAAACGCATTATGGTTGCTGGATCACCACTGGTATCAATTATCAGGTCTACTTTGTCCGGGCCTTGATCCTTCATGTAGTTATAAAACGAAACACTGATTTCATCAATAATTTTCATTTTTTGTTCACCAAGTTCGTGCCGGTTTGTCATGTAAACCTTCATGCGGTATTCCCTGGCCATAAATGCATATAGAAAAGCTTCACTACCTGTACCGATTATAAGGCAGTTTTTTAGGAGGTATGTGGAATCGTCACCAGTGAATATGGAACGCTCCGAAAGCTTCTCAAAAACTTCGAAGGCTTTCATAACATTTTTGACAGGTTCTGTGAGGGCACTTACCTTTAACATTGACTGTTCATTGATTTTGATCAAATTTTCCGGTGTATCATAAAAATACTCGGCATTAAAACCATCAAGCCCCCTTATTCCAGCCTCACGGATATCATGATCAACATCTGAACAATTGTCAGGTCTCCCTATCCTGCAGTTTATGCATGATCCT
This sequence comes from Ferroplasma sp. Type II, assembly GCF_000496155.1. Taxonomy (NCBI): domain Archaea; kingdom Methanobacteriati; phylum Thermoplasmatota; class Thermoplasmata; order Thermoplasmatales; family Ferroplasmaceae; genus Ferroplasma; species Ferroplasma sp. Type II. The sequence goes on along the minus strand of NZ_KI542819.1, from coordinate 5,591 downwards.
CGACGCCTTACAACCGGAACCACATAATCCCCAGATTTAATGCCAAAGTTGTTTTCTTCTATATCCAGTACCTGGCATACTGCCTCGTGACCGATAATCATATAATCCTGTCCTACCGGGTTGTATGTGAATGGCAGTCCTCCTGCAATTTCTGCCCTATCTGTACCACAAAGCCCAGTGTATACAGGCTTAATCTTTGCCTTGCCTTCTATATTTATGGGTAAATGTATTTTACCGTAGGATAATCCACCTTTTGGGGCAGATGTGGTCAATGCCATAATTCTTTCCATGGCTAACAGTAGAATATAATAATAAATCAATATATCGATTTGGATAATATATTTGTTAGATGATTTCTATTGGTCTGCCCCCTTAAATAGTGAATATTAACAAGGTTAACTAAAATCATAACATTATGGTTCAAAGACGAATGTGTGTGTTTTTAGTCATATTGAAATAGGCATTAGTAATAAATCTACGATAATAATGGATGCAGCAAAAAAAGTGCAAGAAGTTAACAGGATACTTAAGGAATCGGGAAAGGACAATAATGAATTCACGGAAGCTTTTATGAAATTCATGGATGCCACTATGGAAAAGGGTGCGCTTGATACTAAAACAAAAGAATTGATAGCTCTTGGTCTGAGTATAGCATCGAGATGCGGGTGGTGCATTTCATACCATGTAAACCAAGCTATAAAGGCAGGTGCAACCAGAAAGGAGTTAATGGAAGCAGGATATGTAACAGTACTGATGTATGGTTCACAGGCACTTATGGAAATGAATGACCTCCTTGATGCAATAAACCAGTTTGAAATCAAATGAATCTCTATAATTTTTTAAATAAACTCATTGAATCAGAAAAATATTATGAGTGCATTGACAATGAAATAAACGAAATTGTGGAGCTGATTCATATGGGGCATTCGCCTGAATCAATAAAGAAAACCCATAGAAACAATTTTGATTATTTATTTGAATTCGCAAAATCAAGAATTAAAATTGCAGACAAATTTTCTAAATACAACCATCTTTTTATGGATTATTATTCATCAATGTATTCAACGCCTGANATAATAGGTAAATACAGGGCAAAAAAACTGGCAGGAAATAAAATTATAGATGCGGGCAGTGGTGCCGGAATGCAGGACATAATGCTTTCTGAGTATTCAATGGTTACCGGTGTAGAAATAGACCGCAACAGATATCTTATGGCATGTCTAAATGGTATACCATATAATTCCAGAGCTACCTTCTTAAGAGGAGATTTTTTTTCCATTAATAATGATTTTTCAGGATATGTTTTATTTTCAGATCCATTAAGACCGGTGAATTCAATAGAGAAAATATTTTTAAAGTTTTCTCCAAATCCACAGGAAATATTACATGTAAAACCCAAGGTATCCGGGTATGTCTTAGATCTTCCTCCACATATGGAATGGAAAAACATACCACTAAAGGGTGAAAAGGAATATATATCTATTAAAGGTGCTCTGAATAGATTAACATTATATTCACCATCCATTTCAAAAAATATCAGTACTGCAGTAGTGCTTCCAGAGAATATAATTATAACAGGCGAACCGGAAGATTTTAAAACCAAAGTAGAAAATAATGTCCAAATTGGATCCTATATATATGTACCCGATATTTCTATCACATATGCAAAACTTCTTCATCTTGTTGTACACCCCGATTGGACGCCTGTATACCTGGATTCACGACGACAGATATTTTCTGGAAATTCCTTTGAAAAATCATTTCCCGGAAAGGAATATTCAGTGGTTGATTACTCAAATAACCTTGAAATCACTTCGTTGCTGCACAGTATAGATGCTGGGAAGGTATTCTTCAGATTTTCAATGAAGCCAGAAGAAACATACCGTTACAAAAATTCCATTGAAAAGGAATTGTCAGGTTCCAAAAATATATACATATTCAAGGGACCAGACAAATATATAATAGCTGAGGAAATAAACTAAATGTTCTGTTATTTTATATGTTAAAAATAGATTTATAAAATAAATGTATTAAAAATTTATGAGGGTATCTATACATTACTGTTTTCCGAAGAGGAATTCCCGTGTAATAGGCATTATATTTATCCTTTTATGGATCTGAGTCTCCAGGGATCTTGCTAATCCTTCCGGGATTCCAATCATTGGCGATTCTCCCAGTCCCTTTGCCTTATCCTTCAGTACAGAGGGATTTTCCACTATTTTTATGTCAAATTCCGGGACATGATCAGCGGTTAGAACACCAGCATCGGTGATGCTCGTTGTCATTAACTGCCCTTCCTCTGAATATCTCAGTGTCTCTGAAAGAACTTCCCCTATTGCCTGTAGAGCTCCTCCTTCGGTCTGTCCCATGATATTTGCCATGTTGAGTACCTTCCCAACATCATAATATGCCCCTATTTTCAGTGATTCCAGATCTCCTGCCTCGTTAATCTTTGAGGTCACAAGATTGAAATTAACTGCATTATCGTTGTAATCGAACTTATAGAATGTTGTGAGGTCAAAGTCATGCTTCATGAGGATTTCTGGAGTATACTTTCCGTATTTTTCGATTACCTGCTTCTTCAGTTCTTCAGCAGCCTGAATTAATACGGATCCATGCGTCATAGCCGATTTTGATCCCCAGGTTCCCACACCGGTAGAGAGGGTTTCAGTGTCCTGCAATTCAAGTGATACTGAATCCTGTTCTATATCCAATTCATCGCTAAGTATGCTTTTAACAAACAATTCATGTCCCTGGCCAGATACATTGCCTCCAAGATATGTATGCACTTTTCCATCCTTTACAATAATCCTGGCACTTTCTCCTGGTGCAGTATCTTCATCCAGTATAAAGAGCGATATGCCCACATGCTCCTTCTTTGCCAGTTCCCTGTAATTAAAGTATTTAAGAGCCTCTTCGAGAAATGGTTTTGTAGGATAATTAATATCCCATCCCAGGGGTGATTTGAAAGGTTTTTCAAGAGCATTTTTCAGTCTTATATCCGCTATATCCATGTTTAGCTTATCTGCCATAAGATCCATCATTCTCTCCATGAATATTGATGCCTCAGGTTTCCCGGCACCACGGTAATAGCCATTTAACGCTTTATTTGTAATCATGTATTTTCCTATAAGATGTGCCTTTTCAATAAGATAGGGGCCGGTCATCTCATGAATTACATTTCCAAGGTCAGCGGAAGCTTCATCAGCAAAATAGGCACCATTATCCAGTAACACTTCTCCATCAAGGCCGGCAATTTTACCATCCTTTTTAGCGTAAAGTGTTAGTGTAGCCTGTACGCCTCTCCCGGCATGGCAGGTTTGGAGGTGCTCAGTCCTTGTCTCCTGCCACTTTACAGGTTTCCCAAATTTCATTGAAGCATAGCATGCCACTATATATTCAGGATAAAATAGTGCCTTGACACCGAA
>NZ_KI542819.1:0-2113 GCF_000496155.1 Ferroplasma sp. Type II | reverse complement strand
ACTCACGGTTGAAGCAAATCCTCGCTCTCGTAAGGGTTCTTTCCGAATACTGCAGCAATTGCCTGTCCCTGGTAGTTTACCTCTCCAATGGCAAGAACGGGTTCCTTATAGTCATTCTCACCCATGGAATAGTAGGCATTCAAATCCTTTGATGTCATGCCTCCCTCGACTTTTGTTATCTTTGCCCTGGCATATGGGCTTCTCACAAGTGACATGTATAACATTCCATCAAGGTTTATATCGTCCAGGTATCTGCCCTTGCCATTTGCAAATCTCTCCAGATAACTCATTTTGCCACCACCCTTTCCTCATTTATCTTCTCACTGGCTTTCTTTATGGAGTTAATAATTGAAACATATCCAGTGCATCTGCAGAGATTTCCTCCCAGGTTTGTTTTTATGTAGTCATCGCTCGGGTTTTTGTTCTTCCTGAGCATATAAAGTGATGTCATTATCATTCCCGGTGTGCAGAATCCGCACTGAAGGCCATTTTCTTCAACAAAGCTTTCTTTTATTTTTTTCAGGTCAGCATCACTTTCGTTTTCTATGGTCTCTATTTCATGGCCATCTGCCTGCACAGCCAGTACGGTGCACGATTTTACTGCTTTTCCATCCATAAGTACACTGCATGCCCCGCAGTTTGTTGTATCGCATCCTATATGGGTTCCTGTAAGCCTCAGATCATCTCTTATGAAAGTAGCAAGCAATGTCCTGGGTTCCACGTCCTTTTTATATTCCTTTCCATTTACCTTTATGTTAACTATCATTTCGGTACACCCCCTATTCCCTTTACGGCTTTTTTAAAGAGATATTTTAATAATTTTTCTTTGAATTTTGTGCTGCCATTGTCATCATCAACGAAATCAGTTATCTTCAGAAGCAAATCGGCCGCCTTTGCGGTGTTTTCATCATTTATTTCTTTTCCCTCAAGGAATTCTTCGGCTTTCCTTGCTTTCAATGCAGTTGCTCCGCAGTTTGTGAGTCCTATTCCTGCTCTTCGAATTTTTGTTCCATCCATTGACAGATCTACAGCTATGCCAAGGATAGAAAAATCACCTGCGTATTTTGTGTATTTCAGGTACCTTCCTGAGGATTTGTTATCTTCTATTTTTATTTTTGTAAGTATTTCACCCGTATTCAATGCAGTCGTGAATATATCTGTAAAGAAATCCTCAGCTTGAATAATCCTTTTTCCCCTGGCCGATGTAACTTCAAATTCCGCTCCAAGGGCAAGCATTACCGCAGGGAAATCGTTTGCTGGGTCACCATGGCAAATATCGCCACCTATTGTGCCCATATTTCTTACCAGGGGATCAGCTATAAGTCCTGCAGCCTCGCTCAATATGGGGAAATTCTTTCTTATTTCCTGGTTTTCCCCAATGTCTGCTGTCCTTGCCATTGCAGCTATTTCCAGAGTTTTCCCCTGAAATAAGATCCCATCCATGCCCTTGATTCTGCCTATATCCACAAGTTGTGGAACTGATGTGAATCTAAGCTTCAGTAAAGGTATAAGACTCTGTCCCCCGGCAAGTACCTTTGCATCTTCATGTCCATTCAAAAATTCAGCAGCCTCCTCTATGCTCTTTGGTGCATAGTATTCAAATTTATCCGGAAACATAATAATGCAATAGAAAATCGTATAAAAACGTTGCTAATACCCTCAAATAAAACTAAATAAAAATAAGATATTTAAATATTTATTGATAATTTTCCTTCCTCCTCTTTTACCTCATATGAACTCAGATCCTTGGCATCCTTTCTTGTTATTGCCTTAACAAATCCGTTGATGTTTTTATCCACCTTTCCTGTTGTCACATCAAATTTTGCATGGTGTTTCGGGCATATTACATCCTTTCCCTCTATTTTTCCCTTCCCCAGCTCTCCACCCATGTGAGAGCACAGGGCATCTATTGCATAAAACTTTCCATCCATATTTGAAACTAGTATTTTTTTACCACTAATTTCAAATTCCTTGCTTTTTCCAGTCCCAACTTCCGACGTGTCACATATAGTTTTCCATTCCATATTTATCAGGCAATTATATAAATTCGTCTATATAAACTATAGCATAAATGTAAAGGTATAGGATGAAGTAGAGCAAAATAAAAATATAA
>NZ_KI542818.1:2173-4208 GCF_000496155.1 Ferroplasma sp. Type II | reverse complement strand
TATTATACAGAATAATTAACTTGTCATACCACTAGGTATTGTGGCCTTTTCTTGTTTAATGTGATTTTTAAATCACCTTTGTTTTACTTATTATTATCACTTACGCAATTCTATCTTATTTGCCCTTGCAGGCAAAATATAACTAACTAGCCACTATTCTAAACATCCATCACATATTGGAATCTTACCTCTCACTATTCCTCACCATTCCCCAAAATATCTTCGTGCGCAACTTTTATGGTTTGCATGATCTCGGCTTCCTTTTCTCCTGTGTTCAACTTCCTTGCTGACACAGCCTCAATGAGTTCTAAATCCGGCATGTCTGTTATCCGATCTACCGAAGAAATAGATGTATCAGCAAGGATCTTATCCAATGCAGAGATGTCAAATGATATGCCATAAAGCCTCTCCAGCCATTCCTGCTTTGTAGTTACTTTCCTTGAACCCCACGATTTTTTAATAATGATCCTGAGTGCAGTTCCCAGGTATTTTCTCTGAATGGCAATAGCCTTCTGAAGTTCTCTCTGTTGTTTCATTCCTTCCTCGATGTTATGGAGTTCTATCCGGGCCTTTGCAAGCTCATATTCTAATTTCTGGACTTTTTTTCTTGTTGCCATTAGATCTTTCTGCTCTCTATTTGCATATGCGGCAGTTAACAATTCTTCCAGGACTTCATTTATAGGCCTACCTGCCGGAATTAAATTGAATACTGAAGTTTTCACTTTTGTATGGATATCTCTCGGCGTATCTTCCTGGGTAAATATCTTCCTTGGAGCCCCTTTTTTTCTCTTTATATCAAATTCTTGCATTTATTCACCTCTTAAAAAACAAATATCAAAAAATAGAATAATTATGCCTATTAAGTACATTATGTAGCGACAAAATCACTTGTAAAAAAATTATAGAAGCTGCATTTTGGGCGGCCGTGGATTTATTATGTTCACAAAAAACATTTTCTTTCCATGTACATGATAATTTAAAATCCTGAATTTCACGTATTATGTGATTGGTTTCATATTTATTATGTTCACAATAAACCCTGGAATATGGATTCCCAAGTATTTCTATAGTTTTCATTCATATTGCCTCATATTTTCCACTGCGCGGTTCATACACATATCCTTCACGCTTTAAAATGTCCAGGCAGGACTGCAGATCAGAAAGTTCCATGTTTAATTCATGAATCAACTCTTCCTTTGCCCAGTGCTTCTTGTTTCTGAATAACCCCTGGATGATTGAAAGTTTATCCCTTAATTTAGAGGGCATATAGATTTCTGAAAGGGAAAAATTAAAATCTTTAAGGAATGCTTCAAAAATCTTTTTCATCGTCTCAAAATCTTCAGAGATAGCTTGCTGGCGGAGATGCAGCTTAGCAGATGCCTGCACCACCCTCTTCATGGCGAGAAGTGTCCTGGCATTTATAGCTATGTCACCAGATTTGTGTTTTAAATTGTCAAAGTATGAAGACAGCTGTTTTTCAATTCCTGAGATTGAAGGCTCAAACCTGGAACAATAGGCAAAATATTTTTTGAGCAATGGGTCATCAGTAGTTTCCGTATTTTCTAAAATGCTATAAGAATTAATTTCGCTATTCCCTTTCATGGTCCATATAAGGTCAAACCTCTGAAGCAATGTTTCCGGGAGATTTATCTGTTCCAGTATTGTTTTGCTGCTATCAAAAAATGAATTAATTGGATTGGCTGCAGCCACAACCGTTGTAGCCGTAGAAAATTTCATTTTTATGCCAGCTTTCGATTTCACAAATTCTAATTGCTCCATTGCGCTGTGCAATGCAATGGTGTCCTCCTTGTGCATCTTATCCAGTTCGTCTATGGATAAAACCCCATTGTTTGCCAGTACAAGCATTCCCGGGATCATCACCCGTGTGCCATTAACCTCTGATATGGCAGCTGTGAGCCCAGGGCCGGAGGCATCACTAACATAGAACCCTTTGGGAGAATCATTTTTCACAGCTTTTAAAAGTTCGGATTTGCCAATACCGGGGTTGCCTACCATCAGGATATGGATTTTATCC
>NZ_KI542818.1:0-2084 GCF_000496155.1 Ferroplasma sp. Type II | reverse complement strand
AGAATTCCCACGCACAAACACAGATATAATGCCAGGGGTGCCCACACCTATATCCTCATAATTTTCAATTAAGAATATTTCCTGTACTCTTTCACCAATAGATTCGTCTGGGAGGAATTGGAGTGGGCCACGTGAATAACCACACATTTCACACTCCTTGATTTTTATTTGCGAATGGTTCATATGGCCGCATGCCGGGCACTTGAATACCATATCTGTATATTCAATATGTGGGGGATTTTCTATATATGCTACCCACCCGCTGATGCGAATTAATTTATTTATAGAACCATAATCTAAACCGGAAATGGAAGTTAAAGGCCAGTTCAGAATCTCAAATTCAGGCCGATAAAAATCATCAGTGTCACTGTCACCTTTCTGTACAATAATATTGCATAGGGCATCATTCAGTTGTTTAATCATTTCCTGAGGGTTGATCTTTAGCCATTCCAATATGCATTTTGCAGTTTCATGCATAGAAGCTTTATCAGATTCTATGTTATATTGCCTGGCAACCCTGTCAATCAGCTCCTTTTTCTCCGATTCTGTTTTATCCAGTAAAGTTATGCGCTCAAAAATAGGTTTATAGCGTTGCCTAACCTCTTCAGGATTCATACCTGAATATTCTTCCAGGAGTTTATAATCCAGAGGGAACCTAAAATCCGATCCTTGAACCCAGCTATTGTGTAAATTTACCAATTCATCTTTGTTGTCTGATATAAAATCCCTGGCAAAACGTGCCATATTGTCCCTATCAATTTCATCGATCATCTTCCAAACCTCCTTTTCCGGTTCACGCCTGCATAACTTTTCAAAATATTGTCCGTGAGATTATGCATGAATACTGTCATTGCCTCACCCCCACTTTGCCGTCCAGGCAATCCTGGCATAGCAACTGGAGATCTCCGTTTATTGCAAGTTTCCTGGTTGGAAATTTTCTGTGGCAACCTGTACATCTTGTATAGAACAATTTCATCCTCTCATCCCCATTGGTTCCCGGGGCTCAGGTAACTTACTATAGAATTCTCCATTCCCAGAAAAAAATAACTGCATTAGTGACTCTGATAAATTGTCATGGTATGTATCAGTGCCGGAATGATTTTGACCTTCGGCTCCCAACCTATCCTTAGAATCAAGTTTCTATCCAGTTCTATGTGCCACTATTCTATGGAGATCTCTAAGAGAATAAAAGGCACTATAAATTGCAACATAAAACTGCACATTACGTTTTGAATAGATGCAACTATAGCTAACGTGAGTTAAGGGTGAAGTTGAATGAATATCTTTTTATTCCTTGTAGAGAAAAACCCCCGTTCTATAGTATTCTTATCCAAATCAATAATAGATAAATCTGGTATCCTAATATTTTTCCACTCAATCCAGTTGAGTTGACGCTGCAGAAGATAACTGTACAAAATAGTCAGAATTAGACCGTGAGACACCAGAATAACATCTCTCCCGTGATTTTTTGAAACGATATTTGAAAAGCATTTGGCTACGCGATTCTGCGCAATTTTATAGTCTTCAAACGCTCCGACTCTTTTTCCCTCAAGGTATTCTTTGATAAGAAGATTAAAGGTATCATCAGGTAAAAAGCGAAACGTTCTTTCTACTTCTCTCAGGTTAAAACTGGTTTCCGTTGGGATTCCAAATATATCACCGATGAATTTAGCAGTATTATATGCCTTATTCTCTGGACTATGGTAGATGTGTGATGCGGTTGTCCCTTCAATGCTACGAGAAATTCGCCTAATAGAGGTTTCAGCTTCGGGAGAAAGATCCCATTGATAGGAAGGTAGATTTGGATCAACAACAACTTCAGCGTGCCTGATTACATACGCTTTTGCCATATTTCATCGTATATATTCATCAGATATAAAGATTCGAACACCATCTATCCTTTTGCATCTGTAAGTGAATCTTTTTAATTTTTGGTTAATTTCAAATTAATAGATTTTTGGTATCTCTGAAATTGCATCCATCTAATATGGATGAATGTAAATTTGAGTCAATGGCAGGCCGTTGTGCATGAGTAATCAGCACACATAAAATACGGACATATATTTAAACAGCCGGAGGCATAA
>NZ_KI542817.1:4107-4945 GCF_000496155.1 Ferroplasma sp. Type II | reverse complement strand
AATGCAGGTATACGGTATAAAACTACTTGAAAACACAGTTCCGGATATATGGAAAAAATTAACCGTAACACAGACGGTCGTCCCTGATGAGGAAACGGTTGGAAATAAAAATGCTGGAGTGTATTATCTTGTTGAATCGGGTAAGATCTCCAGAGAAAATACAGATTTCGTGATTTATACTGAACCGCTGGGAGTTAACAACATATGCTATGGCCACCGCGGTGCTATATTTATAACTGTAAAGGTTATAGGCAAAAAGAGCCATGGTTCAATGGCATATCTCGGAAAGGACGCGATAGCAGGTACTATAGAGCTTATAAGCATTATAAATAAATATGGAAAGAAAATTGAGAAATCAAGGATTTCAAAATACAATGTAATTCCACCCGGTTCAAAAAAGCCTGGTCTGGCAATAGGTTATTTAAAATGTGGTACATGGGCTAACACCATAGCGGATGAATGCGAATTTTCTATTTATCGAAGATTGATACCGGAAGAAAAATTAAGTGAGGAAAAAGACAAACTATACGATTTAATTATGGACTATGCAAAAAGTTCTGGGTATGAAGTCAGGATCAATGAACATTATATAACTGATAGCATAATAGAGAATACAGAAAATCAATTTTACCGTCTTTTCAGGACAGGCCTTGGGGAAGCCCTTGGAAGTGAACCGGAATTAGTTCTCTCTCCAGGAACATTTGATATGAGATTCACACATCAGGCAGGAATTCCGTCGCTTAATTACGGCCCTGGAATCCTTGAGGAATCTCACATGAATGATGAAAAAATATTGATTAATGATCTTAAGAAATCCATCGTTGGCTTTGCTGCANGT
>NZ_KI542817.1:1835-3356 GCF_000496155.1 Ferroplasma sp. Type II | reverse complement strand
AATATCATCAAGATTCATAATTTAAAGTACCTCCTTGCTGTCTTTATGGCATCCACAAGAGCATCAATGTCTTGACCACTGTTATATAGATAGAAGCTGGCACGGGCTGTAGATCCAACATCCAGCCAGCGCATCAAAGGTTGGGCACAGTGATGTCCGGCGCGGATGGCTATTCCCTGCGCATCAAGAACCTGAGAGACATCATGGGAGTGTATTCCTGAAATGTTAAAGGCTACAACGCTGGTTCGTGGATAAGGCGGACCATAGACTATGACTCCAGGTATCTCTTCTAACCTCTGATAAGTTTCTTGTGCAAGTTCCCGGCTGTGCTCCTCAATTCTGGACATGCCAATAGCATTTAAGTAATCCACAGCGCTGCCAAGGCCAATAGCCCCAGCAATATGCGGTGTACCCCCCTCAAATTTTGCAGGGAGTTCGGCCCAGGTTGCATTCTCCCTGTCAACATATGCGATCATTTCCCCACCGAATATGACTGGATCGGAAGCCTCCAGTAAAGCTTCTTTGCCCCATAAAATACCTATTCCAGTAGGCCCCAGCATCTTATGGCCGGAAAAAGCAAGAAAATCTATTCCCAGGTTCTGAACATCTGTGGGCTGGTGCGGGACTGATTGAGCCCCGTCAACGACCATAATAGCTCCAACCTCGTGCGCCAGTTTGGCTACCTCAGCTATGGGATTTATAGTGCCCAATACATTTGACACCGCTGAAAGGGTCACAATTCTGGTTCTGTTGCTAATTTGTTTTTTTACGGATTCGATAGTAATTGTTCCATCTTTATTGAGATCAATGTATCGTAAATGCGCTCCCTTTCTCTTGGCTAACTGCTGCCATGGGATAATGTTGGAATGGTGCTCCATGGGGGAAAGGACAATTTCATCTCCTTCTTTCAAAAATTTATCTCCCCACGCCCGAGCAATAGTATTGAGACTTTCGGTAGTTCCCCTGGTAAAAATTACTTCGCGGTAAGAATTGGCATGTATAAAACGTGCAATCTTTTCTCTGGCCTCTTGCATCGCTACCGTTGCTTCTTCTGCCAGAGTATGTACACTCCGCAAAACATTGGCATTGGTGTTTTCATAGTATTTGGTGATACAATCAATGACAGACTGTGGTTTTTGGGATGTTGCAGCTGAATCCAGATATACTAATCGATGTCCATTAATTTGCCGCTTGAGTATGGGAAAATCCTCTGTGATATCAACCAATGCTGTAATCATGCTTTTAACCCCATTTCGTTTTTAAGTAATATAACATTCATTTTCAGACCAACATTTAGCTTATTCCTAGTAAATACCCTGTAGTTAATACTTTTTATAAACTCATTTATGTAATATTTTTGTGTTCTATTCATAATTAGACTATAAAATATAGGTACTAAAGGGTTGTGTTAGATGCAATGTTGAGTATAGCTGGAATTCTATCCAATATGGTTATTTTCCTCTTCTGAATGGCTATTATAAGTCCTTCTCACTTTTCCAAGACCATTTCGAAGTATCTCTT
>NZ_KI542817.1:0-911 GCF_000496155.1 Ferroplasma sp. Type II | reverse complement strand
TGTCAAGCTTTAATATGTNTGCAACAAACTCATCATAATTCTCGCCTGTTATGGAATTCAGCCCTATAACCGGTGTGGACAGCTTATTGCTCATGTTTAACGATTCCCTTATATCCTTAATAGCCAGATACGACCCCTCTCTGTCCGTTTTATTTATTACAAAAATATCTCCTATTTCCATCATACCAGATTTAATTGCCTGTATTTCATCTCCGAGCCCGGGTGCAAGAATTACGCATGTTATATCTGCTATATTCATTATATCCACATCTGCCTGGCCTGACCCAACGGTTTCAAGTATGACAAAATCGCTTCCAGATGCTTCCAGAATCTTTGTTATGTCCCATGTATATTCAGAAAGCCCGCCATTATACAGTCTGTTGGATACGCTTCTCATATATATTCCCCTTCTGGTGAGGGCAGCCTGCATCCTTATCCTGTTCCCAAGTATGGCCCCACCAGAGAACGGGCTGGCCGGGTCAATAGCAAGAACGGAAACCTTGCCGTGGTCTTCAAGCATTGGGGCAAGATTGCCTATTAAAGTACTTTTCCCCACTCCCGGCGGTCCTGTTATACCGATGATCTTGGCATTTCCGTATCTGTATATCCTGCTGATTATCTCCTTTCTAGATTCATAACCGGAATTCTCTATCAGTGATATGGATCTGGCAATGCTCCTGTAATCTCCTTTCAGAATGCCATCTGTTAGCCTATCAATATTCATTTTCCCTCAATTTCCTGATTTCCATTGCCCGTTTTTTTACATGGTTGATTATTACACTGAGGGGTGTTCCAGGGCCGAAGTTGCCTGTTATTCCCATTTTTTCAAGTGCAGGTTTGTCTTCGTCAGGTATTATTCCTCCACCTACTACAGCTATATCGTTTATTCCACGCTTTTCAGGGGATCCTCA
>NZ_KI542816.1:2284-4044 GCF_000496155.1 Ferroplasma sp. Type II | reverse complement strand
GGAAATCATCTGCTTCCCTGGGAATTCTATAGTTTTTGATCCGCTTCTGACCGGTGGGCAGTAATATCTGCACTCATGATTGCACTTTTTTGGATGACACCGTTCTCTGTCTAAAATCGCAATATGCATAGCTAACTCTACCTGCCTTATTCGCTAGCTTTCCAGTACTCATCCGGTATTTCGCTGTAAATGTCAAATCTACCGTCATGTTCCACTGTGTTGCTCAGCTGCATTTCTGAAAGTTCAAGAACACGCAAAACATTGAGTATCCAGTAATGAATCCGCCATTCCCTTCCGTCAAAAAGGGTTGTTTCCTCTCTTTCAGTTTCCAGTATTCCAAGGTCTTCCATTGTATAGAAAACATCGCGGTCTTCCGGTTCAAGCATATTGTCAATGACTCTTGTGCTGTACCCAAAGAAATTAATAATATGCTCAGCAGAGGACTCTGATTCCTCTACTCCCATCTTCCTATTCTGCAAGCTCAAGCCATTGCTGATTGCCCTGGATAGTTCATCTATTTTTACATATGCCCTGCTTCTTAATTTTGCCATTTCCATGTTACTTGTTGCCATATTAATTCCTCTTTAAAGTAAACAGACCTTATTGCATTTAGATTTATAAGGTTATTCAATTTATAATATTATAGATACTGTATATTAACTTTGCCTAAAATCGAATGTGATAACTTATATAGTCTATATATTTTGTATATAATATATAGATATCTGTGAAAAATACCATTCAATAAGTCCAACCTGGACAGACCAATGTACAGTGCTCAAATATCAAAATTTTATTATTAGGTATTATTCATGAAACCTCCGAGAAGCAATGTACACAACTGAAATAAATGAAAGTGATTAATACCTTTAATGTATAATCTTGATTCATGGAATTGGTATTTCCAGGCAGCAGGGATAAACATTATTTAGATGTCTATGAGGAATCAGCCAGTGGAGAAGTAATAATTGATGGAAAAAGATTCAATTTCAATTCTGTTAAATTTGAAAGGAGTTTTTTAACAGAGTTTTATGCCAGGAACCATCTTTTTGAAGGGTATGAGGATATAATTTCCAGAAATGTTGAAAAAAAGATCGAAAATAAAAGATCACTGGTCATGGGAATACTCAATGCAACACCAGATTCCTTTTTCAGTGGGTCAAGAATTGAAGGTAGGGAAATAATAGACAAAATGATAGACATGAAACCGGATATCATAGATATTGGAGGTGAGAGCACAAGACCCGGAAGTACAGAGGTCGATCCTGAGATAGAGTTTGAAAGAATGAAATGGGCCATAGAATATATAAAATCTGTATCAGGCATACCTATATCCCTTGATTCCAGGCATTTCTATACAGTATCCAGAGCAATGGAATACGGCATAGATTACATTAATGATATTTCTGGTTTTTCTGATCAAAGAATGATAGACCTGGCTGTTAATAGCAATGTAAAGTGTGTGGTAATGCATATGAGAGGAAATCCACAGAATATGGGAAATTATACCCATTATGACAATCTTTACTTTCAGGTAAATCAGTATTTTTATGAAAAAGCAAATGAGATGATTAAAAGAGGAATAAAACCTGAAAACATAATTATTGATCCAGGAATTGGTTTTTCCAAGGATTTCCGTGGGAATATGGATATACTAAAGTCTCCATGGTCATTTTTCATTGGATTTGACACACTCTTTGGGACTTCAAGAAAGGGATTTATTGGAAAAGTTACTGGAAGCAGTATTGAAGACAGACTTG
>NZ_KI542816.1:0-1589 GCF_000496155.1 Ferroplasma sp. Type II | reverse complement strand
TCCTGAAATATATAAAGGAATGCAAGAATGATGTTATCACCAAGTCATCCATCATGGTAGGGCTAGGTGAAACCGATGAAGAAGTTGAAAACACAATGAAAGATCTTAGAAATGCCGGTGTAGAAATATTTACAGTAGGGCAGTATCTGAGACCAACAAAAAAGCAGCTTGAAGTAAAAGAATATTCACCCATGTCCAGATTTAAGCATTTCGAGGAAATCGGATATGAGATGGGATTCTCCTTTGTGGCGTCCGGGCCTCTTGTGAGGACGTCATACAGGGCTGCTGAAGGATACATAAAAATGAGGGATAAACATGATTGAGGAAACTGATATTAGTAAAGAAGGTTTGCTGGCCGCATATAGAAATATTGTGATGGAAAGGCTTTTTGACAAAAAAATGCTTAATGCAAGCAGGCAGGGATTTTTACCTTTTTATATCCCACTTATGGGGCATGAGGCTATTCACATTGGAATGGGCATGGCAATAAGGGATGAGGATTTCTTTTATCCATATTACAGGGACTTTGGTGTTCTCCTGCAGATGGGAATTCCAATAGATACCATATTATCCCAGGTATTTGCCACAGCAACGGACAATGAAATAGGGAGGGATATGCCAGATCATTTTTCACTGAAAAAATACAACATAGGTGCTGTTATAACTCCCGTGGCTGGAAATCTCACAGCGGCAACTGGAATTGCCTATGCAAAACTGTATAGAAAAGAACCAGGTTCCGTCATAACAACTTTTGGTGATGGAGCCACATCAACTCCTGATTTTCATGTATCAATGAATTTTGCTGGAGTTTACAATCTTCCAATGGTATTCTTCTGCGAAAATAATCAATTTGCAATATCTGTTCCAACATATCCAACCGATGATAAGGCATTCAATCAAACATACTCAGAGACAAGAGGAGCCATTTACAAGAAGGCTGAGGCATATGGATTTTCTGGGATAAGGATAGATGGTACAAACTTCATAGAAGTATACCGTGCAACCAGAAAAGCCCTTGAAAGTGCAGCCAACGAACCCATACTTATAGAGGCAATAACATATAGAATGGGGCCTCATTCCACAGCAGACGACCCGAATAAATACAGAACGGATAGGGTGCCTGAAGGCAGCCAGAAAGATCCCCTGATTGTAAGCCAGAAAATTCTTAAGGATATGAAAATAATAACAGATAGGGACATAAAGCAGATCAATGATGAGATGGAGGAAGCCACATCAAAGCTAATAGACAAATATGAAAAGGCCCCTAAACCGGACAAAGATACAATGCTTGGCAACCTTTATGAGGAGGAACCGTGGTACATAAAAGAGGAGAGGGGTGAAATATAATGACTCAGATGACAATGGTAAAAGCACTGAACAGCGGTTTAAATAATGCCATGGAGAGAGATGATTCCATCATACTTCTGGGAGAAGATGTTGGTACCGACGGAGGAGTGTTTAGGGTAACCGACGGTCTAATATCTAAATATGGAAAGGAGAGGGTAATGGATACCCCTCTAGCCGAGCTTGGAATAGTGGGATTTGGTATAGGAATGTCCATGGCGGGACTGGGGATCCTCAGAGTCGAC
>NZ_KI542815.1:8904-10290 GCF_000496155.1 Ferroplasma sp. Type II | reverse complement strand
ACCTTTCATATAAAAAAATAGGAAGATGGTGGGGGAAGAATAACTCCAAAACAACAGGTAAAAATCAGGAAGAAATAGATATTATAGCTTTAAATGAAGATAAAAAAACTATAATGTTTGGGGAATGCAAATGGACAAACAGGCTGTTAGATGTTTCAGTATATAATGAGCTGAGAAGAAAATCCGCAAGTGTACAATGGAATAATGGTACCAGAAAGGAATATTTTATATTATTTAGCAGATCTGGTTTCACCGATAAAATGGCAGAGGTTGCGAGAAGGGATAACGTATTATTATTCGATTTAAAAAAAATTGAAGAGATACTAAAAAAATAGAACATGTTTTGGTTATGTCTACATTGATCATGAAAATATGTGCCTATAAATCTATTTAATGAATTTATAATTTACAAATACCTATTGCTAATTAGATTTTATGGCAGGCAATAAATGGTAAAGATAGAAGCTATGAATATAAGCATAGACTAATCAATAGAAATGAGAATATAATGGATACTGATTTTGCAAATAGGCTCATAATTACAGGACAGCTGCCTCACAAAATGGAAAATAAAATTAATAAAATCATCATAAAGAATAGATATGGAAATTACAAACGTTAAAATTAAACATTTTAAAAACCTCGAATCAATTGACATAAGTACTAATTCCAAAATCAACTTAATAGTCGGAAAAAATAATGTTGGAAAAACTTCCTTAATTCAATCCTTATATATTGCTTTTTCAACTCAGGAACTTCTGGAATATTATAAAAGCGAATATCATTTAAATTCTCTAAGCAGTCTGATAACTTATTCTAGGAATAAATCTACAATAAATATAAAAACAACTAGGAGGAAACCAAATAATGAAATTCAAATAGAACTTCTTCGCCCAACAATTAAAGATACTATATTATTCATTCGGGAAGAGACAGAAGCCAATTTTCATAATAATTCAAACGAGCCATATCTAGTCAAACTTAATAAGAGAATTAAGGAAACATCTGGGGATATCAAAAAAATCTTTGAATCGTTCAATATGGATAAAATCAAGATTCTACTGGAGGAATTAATAGATTCTAATAAAAATAAAATTGAAAATAACATGAAGAATGATGTTATAATTAATGGAAAATATTATCCATCAAATGAAACTATGGATATAATATTAGATTTTCAACGGTCAATATTCAAAAGGTATATTGAAAATACAAAGAAAATATCAAACAAGAGATATTTAGAAGATACAATTAATAATTTGTTATTTTCGTCCACATTTAAATTCAAATTCGGACCTTATTTTATCTCCTCCAGTATGAGGTATAAAACGTATGCGGATACCAGTATACTATATATGAATACTAATAATATAGATCTTGGGCAAT
>NZ_KI542815.1:7518-8854 GCF_000496155.1 Ferroplasma sp. Type II | reverse complement strand
TAACGATGATGGAAACCATTGATTCCATGCAAACCCGCCAAGGCAAGACATCTTCTAAGTGACAGGAAAGCCAGAGTAATTTCTTCTAATCCGTTCACAATACAGTTGCTTTGGCATTGTGAGGAAAACGTGGAAACAATAACACTGGGCATAGATTCTGGATACAAACACATAGGTTTTTCTGCTGTAACAGACAATAAAGAACTCATATCCGGGGAAGTAGTAATAAGAACTGACATACCGAAGCTCAATGAAGAAAAGGCAATGTACCGCAGAAAAAAGAGAAATAAGCTCTGGTACAGGAAACCAAGATTCATGAATCGTGGCAATAATAAAGAAGGGTGGTTCGCACCAAGCATTGAACACAAACTGGAAACTCATATAAGATTGATTGAGAAGTTGAAGCGAATACTTCCCGTATCAAACACAGTGATAGAGGTTGCATCCTTTGATACCCAGAAGATGAAGAATCCTGAGATAAGTGGAATAGAATACCAGCAGGGAGAACTTCAGGGATATGAGATCAGGGAATACCTGCTGGAGAAATTCCATCATATCTGTGTGTATTGCAGCAAGACCGGTGTGCCTCTTGAAATAGAGCATCTAACGCCCAGATCAAGAGATGGTCCCGATACGGTCAATAATCTCGCAATCTCATGCCATGAATGCAACCAGAAGAAGAACAACCTCACAGCAGAAGAGTTCGGATATCCTGAAGTGAGGAAGAGGGCATTGATCACCATGAGAGATGCAGCATTCATGAACACTGTAAGGTGGAAGCTTACACAACTTGCAGGATCAGAACATACATTGGGATTCATTACAAAGAAGAATCGTATTTCTCTTAG
Source organism: Ferroplasma sp. Type II (assembly GCF_000496155.1). NCBI lineage: Archaea > Methanobacteriati > Thermoplasmatota > Thermoplasmata > Thermoplasmatales > Ferroplasmaceae > Ferroplasma > Ferroplasma sp. Type II. The sequence continues at coordinate 8,006 of NZ_KI542815.1, read as the reverse complement.
TCTGGATAAAACCCATGTCAATGACGCATTTGTAATAGCCGGAGGAACTGTTCAGATCAGGACATCTCCATTTACAATCACACAGAGAAGGAGGAACAACCGTTCCATCCAGACGAACAGGAAGGGATTCAGGCCATCAATAATAAGGAAAAGATATGCATTCCAGCCTGGAGACATGGTTCTGCATGATCATGAGAGATTCAGTGTTGTTGGTATGCATAACTATGGGAAATCAATCGTAATAAAAGGAGGAGAGAAGAAGATGGACATAAACACGAAAAAGGTCAAGCTGGTAAAATATGGAAAAGGATTGCAATTCGCACCCCAATTCCTTCCCACCCTTTCGGATGGGGTCTCATTGGGGGAAGTTAGATGAAGCTGGATATAAGCAGTGTTGGCTTCTGGATTCTGTAGATCATCAAACATTGAATTATTATCAGAAATTATATCTTAATTAATTCTTCAACCTTTGAAGAATTTTAATACCT
>NZ_KI542815.1:0-7468 GCF_000496155.1 Ferroplasma sp. Type II | reverse complement strand
AATCTAATGGAAAATCAATTATTTTGTTAGAAGGGAAAAACAACCTAGAATCGTGCATCCCATTTAATAATCAATATATAGTCGTGCCGTTCACTCAATCACTGAGCTTCCCAGAAAATGAAGGCACAGATGTCTTTCTCGCTTATTGTATACCTGCTTATTGTATACCTGCTTAATGTATTCATACGAATGGCCTGAGGATTATAGAGAAATTCAATGCTGGAAAATTAATTTAGCACCTTAGAATGAATGATGGAAAAATGCCGGAAATTTCAGCATGGTGAACCATGTAATAGTAAAATAGATGTAAAGTCACAGTTTTAAAATTTTCATACTAATATATTCATTTTTTAAACATAGCATACCTTTTGTACTACAAACAAATATCTACTTAATGGGGGCATTTACTGACATATTTGGAAAAGTGCCAAGAGTAGCTATTTTAGAAATTTTGGCCGAAAATTCTGATGAGGAATTAACAGTTAAAGATATAATTGATGAAACTGAGGTCTCTAAAAGAGAAGCGTATTCCATAATCAGGGATTTTATTAACAGTGGATTAGTACTTGAATCTGGGAAAAGGCCGAAAAGATACGGGCTTAATAAAAATGATGTGAGGGCACAAACTCTTATAAAGGCCGAACCATTGTTGATTATGGGAAAGTTGGAATTTGAATTAAAACTAGATGATAAACTTCTACATTTTGAAAAGGAACAGGAATGAAGCTGGATATAAGCAGTGTTGGCTTCTGGATTCTGTAGATCATCAAACATTGAATTATTATCAGAAATTATATCTTAATTAATTCTTCAACCTTTGAAGAATTTTAATACCTGAAACCCAAGGTCATGTTACTTTCCTTATCAATTTTGATAGTAAATTATTGCAATATCCATGACCTAACTGTCCATCCACAAAGTTTTTAAGGGGAGGGAAATTAGATTACTATGAAAGTTGTGGCCATACTACCTGCATTTCTGGACCTGGAAAATATTAAAAAATCCGTGGATCAGATAATGCCAGGGATTGAAATTGTTACAGATACAGACTTTGAAAAAAATGATGCAGATGTGGTTGTAATAACAACCTTTACACCATTTGGAAAAAATGAGATGGACAAATTCCCGGAATTGAAATTTATCCAGGTTGCAAGTACTGGATACAACAATGTGGACATAAAGGAAGTGAGAAGGCGGAATATTCTCCTCTGCAATGTTCCTGTGGCAAATAAGGATGCGGTTGCAGAACATGCCATAGGAGCGGCTCTGGCACTTCTAAAGAACTTTATACCATTCCATATGGAGATCAAATCCGGTACATGGCCTCTGCTTACCAATTCCCGGGAATTGCAGGGAAAAACATTTGGAATTATAGGAATGGGGGCAATAGGCATTAAACTGACACAGAAACTGATCCCATTTAACGTGGGCATCGTATATTATGATCCTGTGCGGCTACCTGAAAAGGACGAAGAATTCTATGGGCTCACATACCTTAACCTGGACGAATTGATCAGGGTATCAGACATTATTTCTGTGCATACTCCTCTTACCAGAAGTACAAGGATGATGTTCAATGATGCCAGATTCGGGATGATGAAGGATAATGCCATATTCATTAACACATCCAGAGGTGAGATAGTTGACGAAAAGGCACTGGTAAAGGCAATAAAGGAAAAGAATATTTATGCTGCTATAGATGTGTTCAGCATTGAACCGCCTGATTTCTCATCAGAACTGTTCCATCTGGACAATGTGCTCTTCTCTCCACATATTGCAGGTGTCACAATGGAAAGCCAGGAAAGATTCATAACAGAGACAATAGGCAATGTGATAAGGTATTCACAGGGAATTGAACCATTGTATAGAGTAGATGATGAAGTATGAAAGGATATGAAATACTTGAAAAGACTCTGGACACACTGAACCTTTCACCTGTCTTCGGTAATCCGGGAACCACAGAAATACCAATGTTAAGAGGTATCAGAAAATATTATCTGACACTCCACGACTCCATAGCACTGGGCATGGCCGATGGGTATTCACAGTACAATAATACTGCATCCATGGTAAACCTGCATTCACTACCCGGACTCGGCAATGCAATGTCATTTTTAAATACTGCAAAATGGAATAGGTCCCCAGTGGTGGTAACAGCTGGACAGCAGGATACCAGGCATATAGTATATGACCCCATATTATCTGGAGACCTGATGCATACAGTTTCTGGCATTGTGAAATATTCATATGAAATCAAGAATCCAGCGGATATACCTGTTGCCTTCAGAAGGGCTAAGGCGATAGCTATGACTCTACCCAGAGGTCCGGTATTCATATCTGTGCCAATGGACATGATGGACTATGATGCCGAGAATATTTCTTACAGAGATGCAAAAATCAATACTGGATATAATGATCCGGATGCCATAGAAGAAATTGTGGAACGAATAAACAGATCAAAGCACCCTGCCCTAGTATTTGGCTATGAGATAGATGTTTACAATGCATATGAGGAAGCGGAAAAATTTGCAGAAAAGCTCGGTGTTGAGGTATACAGCGAACCACTGGCATCCAGAGGGACGTTCAATACGGAAAATATACGGTATGCAGGTGATCTGCTTCCTGCCTCCACGCTCATGAATTTAAAATTTCTTAATAATGACCTCATAATTTTTATCGGGGGAGACATAACGTTTTATCCATATCTTCCATCATTGCCATTCCCCGGAAAGGATGTGATATTCATTGGAACTGATATTTCCCACAAAACGGGCGATTCATACATGGTAAATCCCAAAATCTTTTTGCGGGATGCTGTTAAACTGGTAAAAAATAAGGGAGACTTCACCAGGCCTAAAGATTACATGTATCCAAACAGGGTTGCAAGGCAGAGATTATCCATGGGCGTTGATTATGTTCTATTCAATGCTAAAAAATTATTTTCTGATTATACAATAGTTGATGAGGCCATATCATCATCTGAAAATGTGAGGGCTACATTCGGCTACGGTTACAGGAAATATTTTACAGCAAAATCAGGGCAGCTGGGCTGGGCGACAGCGGCATCACTGGGAATAGGAATAAACAACCAGAAGACACTGGTAATTATTGGTGACGGGGCGTTCATGTATACAGTTCAGGGCCTATGGACAGCTAAGCGTTATAATATACCTGTTAAATTCCTTGTTCTGAACAACGGTGGATACAACATACTTAAGAGCTTTTCAAAAAGTTATTTTCCTGAAATGGAAAGAAGGGAATACTTCCAGCTTGACCTGGACATAGAGGCTGTATCCAGAGGTTTCGGCGTGGAAACAAGAACTGCTGATAAGGATCTTTCAGACCTACAGTGGTTGCATGAGGGAAATTATCCAAAGGTGCTTGTAGTGAATACTGAAAAAACAGTGGAGAAGATGTTTTTATAAATTAATTCTAACATTTTCTATTCAGTACGTTTATTCACTGGCTATAGTATTCTTCTATTTTCTGTATTCTTCCGCATAGTTAATTTCCAGACAATAAGATTAATATAATAATATCATTTATATATATTATGGCAAAATTTCCGAGTGATGAATGGGCTAAAGAATATGTGGAAAAGCTAAATTCAAATCCTGCTTACGGCGATGCAGGAAAAACATGGGATGATTCAATAACGTTTGTTGTCCAGCCAGATGAAACATATAAGGATTACTGGTATTTATATCTGAACCTGAAGGCAGGCAAATGCATTGACTCGGCTGTTGGCAAGGAAGAGGGCGATGTACCAAAGTCCAGCTTCAAGTATATGGGAAAGTATTCCAACTGGGTAAAGCTAATAAAGGGAGAAATAGATCCCATACAGGGCCTTATGACAGGCAAATTCAAGCTTGATGGCTCCATGATGAAAATAATGAGATATACAAATGCTGCCAAGGAAATGGTAAACACAGCCAAAATGGTTGATACACAGTTTTAGGCAACACTGTAGATTCTGTAATTTAAATTTATATTTTTATGAATATTCAATGAAATATTTTTATAATTGACTGCGTAGGCAGGAAATGGGGTAGATAAAATGGATAAAGTCTTTGGAAACATAATAAATGGAAAAGAAGAAACCGATGGGGAAAAAATTTCCCTGAATAGCCCTGTGGATGGTTCCCTAATAGGGTATATCGTAAATGCTGGAAGAGAGGCTGTGGAACGTGCAATAAAATCCTCTCGGGAAGCTTTTATGGCATTTTATGCCTCCTCTACTATTTCATCAAGGCAGAAATTAATAGGGAAACTTGCGGACATTGTGCAGGAAAAGGCTGACATATATGCCCAGCTGGAGTCACAAAATACTGGTAAAACCATAAGGCAGAGTACATTCATGGATATACCACTTGCAATATCCCATATCAGGTATTTTGCAGAAACTGATGAATTCAAATTCCAGAGGAATATTACACACCCTGAATACCCTGGAACAGAGGGTATAGTTCAGAATGCTCCAATGGGAGTTGTAGCATCCATTGCACCATGGAATGTGCCCTTTTTAATGGCAGTGTGGAAGATAATTCCTCCAGTGCTTGCGGGAAATAGTGTCGTCATTAAACCCTCACATTATACTCCCCTAACTGCTATGGAACTGGTAAAGGATATGAAAGTTGCAGGTTTCCCCGATGGACTGGTGAACCTTGTAAATGGAACGGGAAGGACAACAGGAACCTATCTGATTGAGAGTGACAGCATTGATATGATAAGCTTTACAGGTTCTACACCTACCGGATCAAAGGTAATGGAACAGGCAGCAAAAAATATAAAGAAGGTTTCCCTAGAGCTTGGAGGAAAATCACCCAATATAGTGTTCGCAGATGCAGATCTTGACCATGCGGTAAAGGGTGTTATATTCGGGATATTCCTTAATGCAGGGCAATTGTGTGAATCTGCAAGCAGGCTTATTATTGAAGAATCGGTCATGGACAAATTTCTGGAAAAGATGAAAATATATCTTGATTCGATGAAATCCGGAAACCCCCTGGATTTTGACACAGACATAAGCGCAATTACAACCCTGGAACAGAAGGAGAAAATTGATTCACTGATTAGGGAAACTGTCAATGCGGGTGGAAAAATATTCTATTCGAGAAAGATGAAAGATGCACCGGATAATGGAATATATTTCCCTCCCACACTTCTTTCCGGACTTCATCCAGGATCAGCGGTATCAGACGAAGAAATATTCGGACCGGTGCTTACAGTTTACCCCTTCAGGTCGGAGGAAGAAGCCATAGAGCTTGCCAACAGCACAAAATATGGACTTGCAGCGGGTATATGGACTCGTGATTTGAACAGGGCTGGAAGGATAGCATCCATGATCGAGGCAGGAACAGTCTGGATAAATGAATATCACCTCCTTTCTGCCGCTGCACCCAGAGGTGGGTTCAAGAAAAGTGGCATTGGCCGTGAACTGGGACTTGAGGGAATTATAGAATACACCCAGACCAGGCACATATTTTATGGAAATAATGAATCTGGCATGTCTGATATTGCATATGGCATATTAATAAAACCAACATAGGATATGTGCATAATTCTGTCTGGTTTTTCCGAATTAACATGCACTAGTATGTCAGCTTTATAATAGCCATGCATGAAGGAATTTGCAATATTTTTTAATTCCATATTTTCTATTTTATACCTCTTCTGGAAATATATATTTTTCTCCACATTGATCACCGTGTTTAATATATATCTAAACTTGAATTTGTTTTAAACTCCATACCTACAATTATTCTATCATCGTTCATACTGTCATATCTCATTGTTAATAACGTTTTTATATCGTTTAAATCAACATTTATGTCATGCAAAGTAATTAATTCTTTAAATGTATCATTTTTATTATATGTGTTAATCATTGAATTTAGTTGCAAATACAATGAGGTTTTGAGCACAAAACATTGGATCGGATTTACGATTATATTGTATTATTTATAGATTCATGCAGACTTCCTTCAATTCATAGGACTTACTTATTTTTTATTGTATTTTTGCACATTGAGACTGACGAATTAAAAAATTGCCGTAAAGTCACGAAGTGAACTGTCAATATTTAAATCTCAATATAAAATGATATATAGATATACGTGTCGTTTAGTGAAGCTCAAATTTTAAAAAAAAGGAGTTCTGATTTTTTAGAAGAATCAAAACATCTCATAGACATTAAAAAATACGATTTGGCTATTTTTAACATGGAACAATATTGCGAATTAATATTAAAATATGCAATGCTGATAAAATTAGGATACTATCCACGTACTCATTCGTTAAAAGAATTGATAAGTCAACTACCCCTCCCTGACGGAAGGGGCTTGTCTCGTGAGGAACAGCGCAAGAGTTGATTAGGGGGCTTGAAAGACATGGTGAAAAACATGAAAGAGAAGCAGAAGTTAGATAGGAGAGATACATACACACCTACGGATGCTCCACAAGTCCGTGGCAACTGTGATCATACATTAAACAGAGAGGAAACTCTCAGTGTGCATGGTTTAAAAACCCCTTCTAACAACCCCAATGTGGACCTACAGTCAGGCATGGCTGGACAGGACCTGAGGGTTCCCGTCATAAACATGCGCGACGAACCATTAATGCCGACAACACCAGGAAAGGCACGAAAATTATTAAAGGGAAAAAAAGCAAAGGTTGCATTCTCAAATCCATTCACTATACAACTTCTATATGCAACTGGAGAGACAAAGCAACCAGTAACATTGGGTATAGATGCCGGATACAAGCACATTGGATTCTCTGCAGTAACAGAAAAGAGAGAGCTGATATCAGGAGAAGCGGTCATAAGAACTGATATACCCAAACTCAATAAAGAGAAATCTATGTACCGTAGGAACAGGAGAAACAAACTCTGGTACAGGAAACCAAGATTTATGAACCGTGGAAACAAAAAGAAAGGATGGCTTGCACCCAGCATAGATCACAAACTACAGACTCACATAAGACTGATTGAGAAACTTAAAAAAATACTTCCAATATCCGATATTATTATTGAGGTTGCTTCATTCGATCAGCAGAAGATGAAGAACCCTGAGATAAGTGGAATAGAATACCAGCAGGGAGAACTTCAGGGATATGAGATCAGGGAATATCTCCTTGAGAAGTTCCATCATATCTGTGTGTATTGCAGCAAGACCGGTGTGCCTCTTGAAATAGAACATCTCACACCCAGATCAAGGGGCGGCTCTAATACAGTAGACAACCTTGCCATCTCATGCCATGACTGTAATCAGAAGAAGAATAACCTCACAGCAGAAGAGTTTGGATATCCTGAAGTGAGAAAGAGTGCATTGATCACCATGAGAGATGCGGCATTCATGAACACTGTAAGGTGGAAACTCACTCAGCTAACTGGAGCAGATCATACATTCGGTTACATTACAAAGAAGAATCGTATTTCTCTTGGTCTGGATAAAGGGGATCCTCTAGA
>NZ_KI542814.1:0-3391 GCF_000496155.1 Ferroplasma sp. Type II | reverse complement strand
TTTTTGAGAGAGGCTGTTAAACTGGTAAAAAATAAGGGAGACTTTACCAGGCCTAAAGATTACCTGTATCCAAACAGGGTTGCAAGGCAGAGATTGTCCATGGGTGTTGACTATGTTCTATTCAATGCTAAAAAATTATTTTCTGATTATACCATAGTTGATGAGGCCATATCATCATCTGAAAATGTAAGGGCCACATTCGGCTACGGATACAGGAAATATTTCACAGCAAAATCAGGGCAGCTGGGCTGGGCGACAGCGGCATCACTGGGAATAGGACTAAATAACCAGAAAACACTGGTAATTATTGGAGATGGGGCGTTCATGTATACAGTTCAGGGTCTCTGGACGGCAAAGCGTTACAATATACCTGTTAAATTCCTCGTCCTGAACAACGGTGGATACAACATACTTAAGAGTTTTTCAAAAAGTTATTTTCCTGAAATGGAACGAAAGGACTATTTCCAGCTTGATCTGGACATAGAGGCTGTAGCCAGAGGTTTCGGCGTGGAAACAAGGACTGCGGATAAGGATCTTTCAGACCTCCAGTGGTTGCATGAGGGAAATTATCCAAAGGTGCTTGCAGTAAACACTGAAAAAACCGTGGAGAAAATGTTTTTATAAATTGGCTCACAACAATTTTTATTCGGTAGGTTGATTCACTGGCTATAATATTCTTCTATTTTCCATATTCTCCAGCATAGTTAATTTCCAGACGATAAGATTAATATAATAATATCCTTTATATATATTATGGCGAAATTTCCGAGTGATGAATGGGCTAAAGAATATGTCGAGAAGTTAAATTCAAATCCTGCTTACGGTGATGCGGGAAAGACATGGGATGATTCAATAACTTTTGTTGTACAGCCCGATGAAACATATAAGGATTACTGGTATTTATATCTGAACCTTAAGGCAGGCAAATGTATTGACTCTGCTGTGGGCAAGGAAGAGGGCGATGTGCCCAAGTCCAGCTTCAAGTATATGGGAAAGTATTCCAACTGGGTAAAGCTAATAAAGGGGGAAATAGACCCCATACAGGGGCTTATGACAGGAAAATTCAAGCTTGACGGATCCATGATGAAAATAATGAGGTATACTAATGCTGCCAAGGAAATGGTAAACACAGCCAAAATGGTTGATACGCAATTTTAGGCAACACTGTAAATTCTGTAATTTAAATTTATATTTTTATGAGTAATCGATAAAATATTTCTATAATTGACTGCGGAGGCAGGAAAATGGGGTAAATAAAATGGATAAAGTCTTTGGAAACATAATAAATGGAAAAGAAGAAACTGATGGGGAAAAAATTCCCCTGAATAGCCCTGTGGACGGTTCCCTGATAGGATATATAGTGAATTCAGGAAGAGAGACTGTGGAACGTGCAATTAAATCCTCCAGGGAAGCTTTTATAAAATTTTATGCCTCCTCTACTATTTCATCCAGGCAGAAATTAATAGGAAAACTTGCAGACATTGTACAGGAAAAGGCTGAGACATATGCCCAGCTGGAGTCACAAAATACTGGTAAAACTATAAGACAGAGCACATTTATGGATATACCCCTTGCAATATCCCATATCAGATATTTTGCAGAAACTGATGAATTCAAATTCCAGAGAAACATTACACATCCAGAATACCCAGGTACAGAGGGCATAGTTCAGAATGCTCCAATGGGAGTTGTAGCTTCCATAGCTCCATGGAATGTACCGTTTCTCATGGCAGTGTGGAAGGTAATTCCTCCAGTGCTTGCGGGAAATAGTGTCGTCATTAAGCCCTCACATTATACTCCCCTAACTGCTATGGAACTGGTAAAGGATATGAAAGTCGCAGGTTTCCCCGATGGACTGGTGAACCTTGTAAATGGAACGGGAAGGACAACCGGAACCTATCTGATTGAGAGTGATAACATTGACATGATCAGCTTTACTGGATCTACTCCAACCGGATCAAAGGTAATGGAACAGGCTGCAAAAAATATAAAGAAGGTTTCCCTGGAGCTTGGAGGAAAATCACCCAATATAGTATTCGCAGATGCAGATCTTGACCATGCAGTAAAGGGTGTTATATTTGGGATATTCCTTAATGCAGGGCAATTATGCGAATCTGCAAGCAGGCTCATTATCGAAGAATCGGTTATGGACAAATTTCTGGAAAAGATGAAAACCTACCTTGACTCGATGAAATCAGGAAATCCCATGGAGTTTGAAACAGACATAAGTGCAATTACAACCCGGGAGCAGAAGGATAAAATTGATTCACTGATTAAGGAAACTGTCGATGCAGGTGGAAAAATATTCTATTCAAGAAATATGAAAGATGCACCGGATCACGGAATATATTTCCCTCCCACACTTCTTTCTGGACTTCATCCAGGATCAAGGGTATCAGACGAAGAAATATTCGGGCCAGTGCTTACAGTATACCCATTCAGGTCGGAGGAAGAGGCTATAGAACTTGCCAACGGGACAAAATACGGACTTGCGGCTGGCATATGGACTCGTGATTTGAACAGGGCTGCAAGGATAGCATCCATGATTCAGGCTGGAACGGTGTGGATAAATGAATATCACCTTCTTTCTGCGGCTGCACCCAGAGGGGGGTTCAAGAAAAGTGGCATTGGCCGTGAACTGGGAATTGAGGGAATTATGGAATACACCCAGACCAGGCACATATTTTATGGAAATAATGCATCTGGAATGTCTGATATTGCATACGGCATATTAATAAAATCAACATAGGATATGCGCATAATTCTTTCCGTTTTTATGAATTAACATGCACTGGTATATCAGATCTATGATTCAATAAATCTATAATTTATGCTAGAGTTCCATATGATGATTTGGATGTGGTGTAGTGAATTTACTTTGAATGTTTATATATTTCTATTAGATACATTTTTGTGTATAAAGATATGAATAAATTAATTTCCTATTTTAAATATTTAGGCTTTAGATTCAAGACATCGGATTTCGATTCGGGATTTAATGTTCAAAAAATAGCATTTATACTTAAATCAATGGGAATTGATGTAAGCTACAGATTTCAATTATGGAAGCATAGTCCTTATTGCACGTTACTTACAGAGGATTATTATAAATATAATACTCATTCCAGTGATTCAGATTATATCATCTCGGAAGATGAAAAAAAGATACTTAACAGATTCAGCAAAATTATGAATATGGATCAGAAACTTCTGGAATCAGTTTCAACTATTATTCTTCTGGATTTAGTATATTCTAGTGTAGAAGTTGTAATAAAGAAAATAAAAGAAATAAAACCACATTTATCTGATATTGAAATAATAGATGGTCAAAACAAGGCAAAGGAACTGTTATTTAAGGATGAATTTTGACAGAAGAATTACGAAATCAAAT
>NZ_KI542813.1:1990-3509 GCF_000496155.1 Ferroplasma sp. Type II | reverse complement strand
TAATCAGATAGAGGATAAATTACACTTTTTAAAGAAAAATCTAGATAAATATTTTTGGATGGGCGAGGAGAATTACTATTCACCAGCAATATCCATAAACGATGGGAAAAAAGAACGTATCCAATTAATCACTTCAAATGCAGGGCATCTTCTGTTTACGGGATTGCTGGAAAGAGTTAAAAAAGAAAGTATAGTAAAAAGAATATTTGAGGATGATATGATGACACCATATGGCATAAGGACATTATCATCGCATAGTAGCAAATTTAATCCATGCCAGTATCAATCAGGGAGTATTTGGCCTAATGATAATTGGATGATACTTAAGGGGTTGAAGTCGTCTGGTTTTACTAAGGAAGCGGATCTATTGAGATCACATTTGATTGATGCCATAATAACATTAAAAAATCCATACGAGTATTATTCCGTTGATGTTGACAATAATATTATTAATCCAGATAATTTGATTGATAAACCCTGTTCACCTCAGGCATGGGCAGTGGGTGCATTTCTGAGTATTCTGGATGATAAATTTTAGTTCTGGCTATCGAATACCTCTGAACTACTTGCGTCTTTAGAATATTTTGCTTCCTCCAAAACTCCATTATCGTATATATTGAACCTTTCTAGGCCGAAGGATATATCATCATTAACCGCATATTTTTTATCCGTTCTTATTACTATATCAGTTGTGCCCATACGGCAATGCACAAAGTAATAGCCTTCCGAATTCTCTACCAGATTTACTTTTGCGGTAATATCATCTCCACTTTTTACCCATCTTGATCTAAAGCCTATAACCTTTTCTGGATAACCAATGGTTTCTCCCGGTATAAAATTCATTGGATATGCACCAATAAAATCACCAATCCACTGTGTCGCCGGTTTTTCATATAATTCCTCATATGAACCCACCTGCTCTATAATGCCTTTGTGCAGTACTGCAACTCTATCAGCTAGATTGGATGCTTCTATTTGGTCATGGGTTACATAAACAAATGTGTGGTTAAGTTCCTTTTGAAGCCTTTTTAATTCCTGCCTTGAAGTGTATCTAACCCTAGCGTCAAGATTGCTTAAGGGTTCGTCCAGAAGGAATAATGCAGGATCTCTCACCAACGCCCTCGCTATAGCCACCCTCTGCTGCTGGCCACCACTTAATCTGGTCACATTCATTTGTAACTGTTCTTCTATTTTTAATAACTTCGCGACACTTCTTACTTTAGTATCGATTTCAGCTTTCTTGATTCTCGCCATTTTTAAAGGAAATGCTATATTCTCATATGTTGTCATATTTGGATATAGGGCATAATTCTGGAAAACCATAGAGATATTTCGTTTATTAGGGGGCTTGTACGTAACGTCTTCACCGTTGACAATAATTTTGCCGCCATCAGGTGGCTCTATACCTACAATAGTCCGTAATAACGTTGATTTTCCCTCTCCAGATGGCCCGAGAACAACGAGAAATTCTCCACTTTCAACTTTTAAATTGAGTTTGTTTAAAACTCTAACATTCGAA
>NZ_KI542813.1:0-1400 GCF_000496155.1 Ferroplasma sp. Type II | reverse complement strand
ACTAACGCCCCTTATTAAAAGAGCTATTGCATAAAGGGTGCCAGATTTGGAAGTGTTATATAGATAAATCTTCTCAAAGGGCCAGCACCATCCACGCTGGCAGCCTCACTCATTGAAGGGGGTATACTGGAAAGCCCACCAAGCAATATTAGCGCTACCAACGGCGTATTCTTCCAAAAATCTGCAAACATCACAACTCCCATGGATGAATAAATATTGGAATACCAGTTAACATCTGGAATACCAAATGAATGTAAAGTTGAGTTTGCGAATCCTCCTATGGGACTGAAAATAAGCGCAAAAATAAAGGCGGAAACAACTGTGGCAACACCATATGGTATTATAAATACTGTAGAGAAAAATTTGTTCCCCTTTAAGGATTTAATTAAAATATTCGCTATAAGCATGGCGAAAAAGAGCTGAATTAATAAAGCACCGAAACTAACAATCACAGTATGAATAATCGAGTTAAGAAGACCGCCATGAACTATGGCAGTATAGTTTGATAAAGAATAAACCCCCTTTGATGACTTAAAACTAAAAAGTACTACGGATGCAGCAGGGAAAAAGGATAAAATTGCTACGTATGCTAAGGCCGGAAGAACGAAGAGTAGATATTTATAGTTTCTATATTTTTTAACATACATAAGGAATTATTTATTGAAATGTTATATTTAAACATTTTTATTATGACAATAATGTATTTATAAGCATTTCTGTCGATAATTTTTATTATTATTGAATATTTGGTTAGTTTATACATAAAACTTTGCTATTTTTAATTTAATTTCTGAATATTTGTGCAAATTGAGGGGAAAATACGAATATCATCCATTTTTTACTTTTTTCGTATTAATTTTAGTTTTTGCTTCGTATAATCTCTACTTTATATCCCGTGCTGTCATCATTACCCACTCACTGAAAAATTGAATGTCCCTACTTTATCTGCATGTGCCTGCTTTCTATTTTTAAAAATAAGAGTCGCCGGACTTTTATATGGGTAAAATTCACCGACATTCATAAATAATTTCTATTTCCAGAGATATTCAAGGCAATGACTTTATACAATGATGGTCAGGCAAGATTATTCAAAGTGATTTTAATAATATCAGGGTTATTTATATTTCATCTCTCTGGAACAACCCACACAAAAAGGCAAAGAACCAAAAATAATTGACAGATAAATATAGATGTACTATAAATATTAGAAGTGTAAAATTTAGAAGAGTTAATATACTTCGTGACTTTACATCATTTCAACTCCATGTTTTCCCGTAAGCTGTAATATTCAAGTTCTCCGGCTGTTTTAATGTAGATGCATATGCACTTTGAAACACCTGTATTAATTATTATGTGTATTTTGGGTATAATATTTCATATTATGAATGTAAACATTTATA
>NZ_KI542812.1:3324-5042 GCF_000496155.1 Ferroplasma sp. Type II | reverse complement strand
GCAAATTCCTTTTTTACGTCCATGACTATGGCATCTGAAACACCAAGAGACAACGCCTTTTCCCTTATTTGATCTAAATTGCTGTTCCCTATGTTCAATGTAAGGGTAACAACTTCCTTTTTCATTTCCTTCTGAATCCATTTTACCATGACAGAGGTGTCAAGGCCGCCTGAATATAATAATAAGACTTTATCCATGGGGAAATAATATTTTTTGCATATATGATATTTTTTATAAATATTTAGTATATTAGTAGTATTAATAATACAAAATATGTTTTAATGTAAAATATTATATTATAATTACATATATCATACTATGTCAAGAATAGCCAGGGGGAATGTGGAAACTATGGTAAGGGATTATATCAAAAAAAATCCCGAGCTCATAATTTCCATGAGAATGGGGATATTGAATGTGAGCAAACTTTCAAGAAGGATATCGCAGGAAGAGAAAGGTTATAACATTATTTCAATAAGATCGGCATTGAATAAGGTGTTTATGGAGAATTCCACTGCAGATACGGTTCATATTGACAGGCTCCTGTCTGAAAGTAAAATCACACTGCAGGATAAAATAATGGTTATTACAGTTGATAAGAAAATTGACAACCTGAATTTTCTTTCTGCAACTTACCTTACAGATTCAATAGTATATATCATTGATGAAACCAAGAATAAAAAATTGGATCTACCTAAAAATGCTGTTATAGAAAAGAATGTGAGTTCATTGCATATATTTTCCTCAATGGAAATAGTAAAAACACCAGGTTTTGTCATGAAAATAAACGAAAGGCTCTTTTCCTACGAAATAAACGTTCTGCAGTTAATCTCATGTTCAAATGAAACCATAATTATAGTAAATAGAAAAGATGCAATAAGAGCCTATGAAGCTCTTATGAGCTAATAATTTTAAAAGATAATTTATTCGTTGTTTACTTTTATTACACTCCACGGGCAGGCTGTGACACATGCCATGCAGAATATACATTCAGATTCCCTTACAGGGTTTGATTTGTCGGTTCTGTACTGGTCCCATTCCGGTGTTCCCTTTTCAACCTTCTTCTCGTTTCCAGTTCCAGAATTTCCCGGATTCAACTTCCACTCGAAGAGATCTACAGGGCAGACATCCATGCATGCTCCATCGGCAATGCACCCGTCCCAATCAACGGCAACTGTTGTTCCATGGATCCCTAATTTTGTCGGGTATGGTTTTCCGTTGTCATCCATTCTCTGCATTCCGCCTGCTCTCACCTTCAGACCATTTTCCTCTCCTGTTACAGGATAGTTTTTCTCATCGCTCAGAAAATTTTCATCTATGTGCTTTGGATCAAAATCCACGTCTTCTCTCTGTACCACTAATGTCACCTTAAAGAGTAATGCTTTATCTATTTAAAATATTTTTCCTTTTCCATTAAGTCCAAAATCCATAATTTAGCAAACATTACGCCTCTATTAAACAACTTCCAGAAACTATTGTGGTTTAAAGCCGATTAGTTAATTTATAAAAATATATAAACCTTTATTTAATAATGTAATTGTTATACATGGAAAGGAAAATAATAGACCGGAAATCACAGGGAGAATTTGTCTCCAATTTTCTGAGGCAGATAAAATTTAGGAGATCCGATTTCAGGACAATAAACCCACTGGGTGGATTCACATCACTTATAGATCTGGGGAATTTTGTAGTTTCTTTGAATAATGATGGTGTCGGCA
>NZ_KI542812.1:0-3274 GCF_000496155.1 Ferroplasma sp. Type II | reverse complement strand
TCCTGCGCCTGATGGATTTGGGAAATCTATCATTCAGTGAAATGTTCGAAATATTTAACATGGGTATGGGATATATTGTTATAATAGATCCTGAAAGTAAAACAGACTTTTTAAACACAGTAAGAAACCGTGTTCCAGTTAAAGAAATCGGGCATGTGGAGAACGGAAGCGGAATTGTAATTCCTGAATATTCAGTGGAAATGCACGGATATTATTAATTTTTTTAGTTTTAAAATATACAATCAGCTTAAATTTTTTGTTATATTTACCTTAGTTATGAAAGTAGCATGCGTAGTAGACGATGAAAATATGTTGAGCCCGCTGGAATATGGCAATTCAATATTCCTTATTGACGATGAGACTAAGAAGATAGAAGAATACGAAAACCCTGGATTTGGAAGAACACATGGTGGAAGGGAGGTTGCCATGGCCGGAATTCTCTCACTAAAACCGGACGTTTTCATAGTGACCGAAAACTCACTTTGTCCCGGTTCATATAATATGTCCCTTGGAAAGGTAAAATATGCTGTTACAGAGGAAAAACCCATTTCTGATGTAATAAAAAATATTGAAGAACTTGAAGGCAAGGCTGTTGAAGAATTAGAGCCAGTGCTTTACAGAGAGCATTAAAAATAATTATCTTATTTTTTATAAATTTTTTCTATAGCATCCAGCAGATTATTAAGTTCCATCATTGCCTGTGAACCATACATAAGTACAGTTACATAACCCGTCTCCATCAACTCTTTTTTTGTTGCTCCTGCATCCCTTGCTGCCTTCACATGATATGAAATGCACCATTCACATCTGGCTGCGATACTTAGTGCCAGCGCAATCAATTCTTTCTGCTTTACTGTAAGCACCCCAGGGGCCATTGTGTTCTGCATGAGCCCCATAAATGCATTCATGTATGCCTTGTTGTCGCCTGTTATTTCCTGCATTACTCTTCCAACTTCTTCTATTTTTTTCTCAGGATCCATTTATTCCACACTCTCATATTTTAAATACCACGTCTTGCTGCCATTCTTCTCTCTTTTTATAGCTTCTTCCAGTGTTCCAGGTGCTGAAACTATTCCATCTCCACCTGGTTGCCAGTTGACCGGGGTCGCCAGCTTTCTATTCCAGTTCATCTTAAGCGCCTTAACAGAACGCATAATTTCATCAATGTTTCTGCCCGTCTCTGCAGGGTAATATATCATTAACCTTACCACCATGTTTGGGTCTATAATGAATACACCCCTTACAGTTGACCCTGTTTTTTCATCCATCAGGTTATACTCCCTGGCAACATCTTTGTTTATATCTGCTATTACCGGAAAAGGTATTTCCACCCCAAATTTTTCCCTTATGTCTTTCATCCACTGGATATGGCTATAGATGCTGTCAACACTCAATCCAATTAACTCAACATTCATCTTTTTAAATTCCTCATATCTCCTGGCAAATTCCATGAATTCTGTAGTGCACACTGGAGTAAAATCTGCCGGGTGTGAAAATAGTATGACCCACTTTCCCTTATAACTCTCCAGATCCAGCGGTCCCTTCGTCGTGTTAACAATGAAGCCGGGTGCTTTCTGACCTAAATACACTGCCATATTATCACTTTATACGGCTATGGAAAAATTCTATAATAAAATTGGTTAAGATGCAAAATTTGCACCATTATTCATTTATAGTGATGCAGTAAAACCTCTGCCTTGTGTCAGAAAGGCATACGTTTATTTCTATCAACCCCATCTGTTTTAATTTTTTTACAGAATATAGAACGGATCTCTTAGAAAGCCCAGTACTTTCCATGATCTGGCAGAGCCTTGCAATCTTTAATTGCCTCAGCGTAATTAATACCAGCCTTGTTGAAGGGGTTAGCATTTTAAGTCCCTGATCCATGGGGTTATAGCATTTATCCTCTTATTATATTTTTGTTAGGTGCAACGTTACTGATTTCTTAATTTATGTAATAATATCATTAAATATGATAGAGGAAGATTACAGAAACGTTTCCTGTGGTGGAGATCCTTTCAACTTTCTTATGTCCACAATAAAATCCATCCAGTTGGACATTAAATCAAGTGATTCTGTGAAAGTTATGATTATCTCTAGTTTACAATGATATAACATGCAGAATTCCAGATAGTCAGTCATTTACGCATTTTTTATGAGATTTTACGCCTGTTTTTTTGTATTACCCACCATCTTATTGAAGAATGGTTTCAGCTTGAGTATGTCCATTAACTGTTCCGCATCCTGATCCATCTCGCTTAGGCTCCATTCCAGTTTCCTGTTTTCGTATAATGTTCCTACTGCATGTACATTCCTCAGGATCTCCAATGCCCTCTCCCCGGTCATGCCCATCCCTGAATTCTTCAGCTTGAGCCTCAGGATACGCAGTGCAAGCAATGCAATGACGCATATGAATATGTGAAGGGATATCTGCTGGTCTGTCCATGTGAATATTGGCGTCACCGATATGTTGTCGTCATAGTTCATCTTCCTGAAGCCATCCTCTATGATCCACCTATCCTTGTAATGCTCTATAATGGATGATGTTTCCATGTCTAGCCTGTCGGTAAACAGGACATTCTTGCCGAACATGAAATCAACCAGATCCTTCTTCTCTGTTATTGTTACGGAGAATGTGCCACTGCCATCTATTTCATAGTCGATGTACCTGTTCATCTTCTTCTCCTTCAGGTATGTGTCTATTGTCTTCCTCATCCTCTCTATATTTCTCTTCCTTCTTGACTTATTCGCATCTGCAATGTAACCATTGATATATGCCCTGCACTTCTCTATCTTGCCGGTGAAAGCCTTATCCTTCCTGGTTGCCAATGCCGGATTGTATGTTATCACGATTGTATGGTCCTTCCCGTAGACATTTGCGGTTGTCCTGTAATACATGGTATTATCATCCAGTTTCCTGTATTCGTCCATGGGTATCTTCAGGAGATCTTTCTGTGTTGATGGCCTCAAAGCACCGATATAATGGTATTTCATGCCGTTTATGTTGTCATTGCTGTTATTGCCCTTGTCCATTATGACCGTTATATCCTCAATGCTCTCCGTGAACTCCTTATAATTCTTCACATAATCCAGGAAGCCATGGAATATCTCCACATCGCCTTTATTTGCCTCGTATGTGCCATGAAGCAATGGTATTCCCTGCGAATCCACGAGAAGCCATAGGGCAACATGCATCAGGTCATTCCTGTGCACCTTGCTGTGTGTCTTTTTTGCAATTTCCCCGCCATATGCATACTGGTCTATGAATGTCGGA
>NZ_KI542811.1:1331-7492 GCF_000496155.1 Ferroplasma sp. Type II | reverse complement strand
AATTATGGGCCGAAATGTCGCTTGGATGTAATGGTTCCAGTGACAGGTAAGTGTCATTGAAATCCATGTATCTTATAAACAGTGAATTAAGAAATGCAGAGAAATCAGGAGATGATGTGCCCATGCCGATAATCTTGGCATTTCCGGGATATAGCCCGATCATCTTTTTAACTTTTGACGCAGGTGGAGAATCTATTGATGAATATGCAACGCCCAATGCATCTATGAATCTTCGCTTCACTTCATGTTTTACGTCTTCTCCTATGTTCTCATAGGATACGCCACTTATAAATTCAGCCAGATTATTTTCGATAGCCATGATAAATAATAGCGTTTTATAATATATTGTTTGTTATTAAAAAATACTTTTGCACTGTGCGAAAAATTGATAAAGGACTTACAGTTATAAGATTAAAATGTCAACCAAGAAAAACAATATTCCGGGGAAAAAACAGGGAAAAAATAAACCGAACTATGCAGGATTCTTTAAAACAAGGAATTTTTTATTAACAGCTATAATGGCAGTCATAATAGTTGTCATAGTTGTGCTGGCTGTATTGAATCCATTTTTCGCTCCTCCTGCAAAAATCACTTCGGGCAAGTATTATAAAGTATCACAGGGAGACCTCCTTTCCAATGGAAGTTCGGCGGTGTATTTTCTTTCATGGATAGGATGCCCCATAGGAGCCACTGATTCCTGGGCACTGTATTATGGTATTAACTCAACAACAAATATATCTAGCCATGTAGAATTACATACTGCAGATCCAGCGGATATTTATTCTAACTCTACCACTGGTCAACCGGGACTTTTATTTAAGGGAAATTTCACATTTACTGCCTCAGGGCATAAATCTACCTTCTATCCCCTTTACATGTACAATGAGACCATGAGTGGAACTGTGGGAAATAAGCCCATCAACGAATCCCTGGTGTCATACGGGCTTTCACTTATAAATAGTACATATCCCGCAAAGGTAGCAGCTATGTTCAACAAATACTCAAGTGATATTACATTTAAGGGCCACCTGACAACTACCATTCTTATAACCGGTCCTCATGGAACTTACATCTTCAATGCGTTTATGTATGCTCCCTGGAGGAGTGCTTGGAAGTGGGTCTGCGTCTCCTGGCCACTGGAGTCCTAATACTCCACAATATGTCATGTCTCATCTTGGGAGTTCAACCCATATAACAAAAGCAGCATCCACCTTTATGGGATATCTTGCAAAAAGCCAGTAAAATAGCAAAAAATATTATCCCTGTTTTTATAGGGTGTTATGTCCACACTGTACCTAGTAGGGATAGGTCCCGGAAATAGAGGAGAGATTACAGAGGATGCAATAAAAAGCCTTGAGGGTTCAGATATAATAATGGGATATACCAAATACATAGAGTTAATAGAAAAATTTATTGAAAACAGGAACGTTGTTCCAGGTTCTGTCACAGATGAAATGGAAAGGGCTAACAGGGCGATAAACTATGTCATGCAAGGAAAAAATGTATCTATAATTTCGAGTGGTGATTCTGGTATATACGGCATGGCCGGCATAGTTTTTGAGATTCTCGCTGCCCATAAATATGATATTGATGTTAAAATTATTCCCGGGATCACAGCATTGAATTCCGCAGGGTCACTTCTTGGTGTCCCCTTTATGAACGATTTCTGCTCCATAAGCCTGAGCGACAGGCTTACACCGGTGGATATAATAATAAAAAGGATCCATGCAGCAGGCAGCGGGGATTTTGTTACGGCACTATACAATCCAGTCAGTTCAAGGCGAACCGAACTTATAAAAAAGGCCAGGGAAATCATGCTGGAATATAGAGATAAAAGTACACCGGTAGGAATCGTCAAAAACGCATACAGGGATGGTCAAAAAGTGGAAATATCAACATTAGAAAACTTCCTGAACTTTGATATAGATATGTTCACGCTGGTAGTAATAGGCAATTCCAGCACATACGTCTATGGAAAATATATGATAACGCCCAGGAATTATAATACAAAATATCATATTTAGGAATTGAAAAAACTATTTAATTAATCCATTAATAATGGCATGTGTTTGCTGAAGAAGCCAGAGGAGTGGTAAAGATTGAAATCGGTGAGCGAAGGCTGTCGCTGAATATGGATTCCGATATGATTTATTATTCCCTGGGTGATAGAACATATAGAAGAACCAGAATGAATGATTTTATAGAATTAAGGTACATTAATGGAAAGAGAAATGCAAGGCTTCTGGATGAAAAGGAGAAACGTGGTATAGCAAATTCATTTTACAGTGATATCGAACTGGTTTCCACAGAGTATCCATTTCTAAAAAAACATAGAAAGGACTACGAGTTTCTGAAAAAAAGAGGTATAGACCTTATTGGAATTTATGGTGAAAAGATACCTATAGTGCCACCTGACCGGTACTTTTCGCTCTATTTACGTATATCCGCAGGTTGCCCATGGAACAAATGTTCATTCTGCAATCTCTATAAGGATCAAAAATATTCTCCATTGCCATTTTCTATGGTTAGGGAACAGGCTGAAAGGTTAGGAGAATTTTTTAAGAATTCAATAGAATCCATGAACGGGATATTTCTTGGAGATGCTAATGCAGTTTCCATGAGTTCTGATATGCTGTATAATTATTTTGATTATTTCAGGGAAAAATTCCATATGCCCTTTTATGCATTTTCCGATGCCTTTACCACACCATTGAGAAATACAGATTTCAAAATGATGAGGGAAATGGGGCTAAAGAGGATATACATTGGTATAGAAAGTGGTAATCCGGGTATACTTAGAATGCTTAACAAGAAAATGGACACTCAAATGGCACGTGAATTTATAGGAAAAATTCAGGATTCAGGAATTAACGTTGGGCTTATAGTTATGTCTGGATTTGGGAAAGACCATGTAAGGGATACTGTAAAATTTCTGAAATCTATTGAATATTCAAAGGGAGACATAATATATATTTCTCCAATAAAAGAATATAATAATTTTCATGAAATTCTAATGGAAAATGGAATGGAAATAAGGAACAGCGAATTTACGGAAATCAGGGATAATCTTAAGGATTCCCTGGACATTCCGGTTGTGATTTATAATGTTGATGAATCACTGTACTAATTGAATAATTTAACGTTGTTGTGCCCCGATATCAGAGTAAAGGCATGCAGGATCCTGTGCAAATATGTTACCATAGCGGGCATATGCTCTTGACCTGGAACCGCCACAGGAATCACCCCATTCGCAGGCTCCACATAGCCCACCAAGATTTGAGCTTTTTCTTAACAATTTGAGGGTTTCGTTGTCCCTGTAGATATCGACTATAGAATTTTCCTTGATATTTCCAAGTTTGTAGGGAAGAAAACCACTGGGGTAAACATCACCATTATAGGCCACGAATATTATTCCATTTCCGTCCCTAGTGTTAGAAACCCTTGAGGGTATATTTTTGGATTCCGGTAGCCCCAGAAGATCTATAGTTTTGCTTATAAGTTTGTGATAAAGTTCCCCTGAATAATTTTCATTTCCCTGGTCTATTATTCTCCTGAAGATTGGTGATTCAACTGTCCTTACCACTATTCCGTAATTCATTACAAACAGAAGCCAATGATTTATGTCTTCGAATTCCTCAGGAGTCAAATCCTCAGAATCAATTGCTCTCCCTGTCTGTATAAGGAAAAATACTTCCCATGTTTTTACATTATTGTCAATAAGAAGCTTTAGGAGTTCAGGAAGCTGATCCAAATTCTTTTTCATTACCACCGAATTTATCTGGAGTTTCATATGTTTTGAGTTTAACAGGTTTATGAGTTCTATGGTTTTGTCATAAACACCGGGATCTCTAAGCCAGTCATGCATATCTCGGTCTCCATCCAGGGACAGGGATGCTGAGAGGATATGGTGAGATTTGAAATAATCTATTCTTTCTGGTGTCAGGAGATCTGTGGCAGCTGGGCTTATTGATGTGGGTATTCCATATTTTTCGGCGGTTTCAATAATATTGTTTATACCAGTACGCCTCATCATATCACCTCCTGTCAGAATAAGTACTGGATAAGGCTTCCCAAAATTTTGAATTGATTTTATAAATAAAGTGGTTTCATTGTCAGTTAATTCATCGGGAAGTGAGTTCTCCATTGCAGAGGCACGGCAGTGTGTGCATGCCAGGGCACATGCCTTGGTGGTTTCCCAGAAAATAAGTATTGGTTTCTGGTTGTAGTCGATCATATGGAGTTAAATGAAAGTTTGTATAATAGAATGATGAATGTATGTGAATATGTTTTTGAAAAGGGGAAGGATTAAATAGATGCGAAAAAACATTCTGGATTTGTATGAAATATACTGAAAATCAATAGACGTATTCTTTTTTAATTTGTTATACACGTTCATTTAAATCGATATATAACCAAACTGAAATGGTATTGGAGGAATAATATGATGCAGGAAAGTGCCAGAAAAAACATAATACAAAAAGTACTGAGATGATTTCATAGAAGTTTACAGTGTTACTAAATCAAAAGCAACGGGAGGTACTTCTATTTGTGGGCAATTAAGATGGCTTTATGCGGTTGAGCTCTTACTCTGATTCCAAAAGGATAAACAGATTACCATTCAGGATAATCTGAACTGCGATATCCTAATTTCTGGAAATCACTAGAAAAGGAAATAACATAAGGTTTAGTTCCACCGACCTCAATTACACCGGAGTTTGACAATTCTCGGACATGTATTTGTATATTCCTTAGTGAAGTTTCATATTTCATATGCTTCCATAAATATGCCTGAATATTGGTTGTTGTGGTCATTCCAGCTTCTAGAGCAGTTATAATATATCTATGAAGATTGTCTGATCTGAAATTATAGAAGCCAAATGGACGCATGTTTAGATTCCTGAATGTTATTGAGTCAAGTACACCATTTTTCCTATATTCAACACTATATGCAATTTTATTATTGGTTTCCAATGCCCACAACATGCTAGCTGATGAATATACCCCTGGTCCTGAACTAATGTTCACCACGTAGTTCGAATCAGGAAGACCTTTAAGTTTTCTATAATAGTATCTTATATCCCATAAATTATCTGTCCTATTTTCCTTTATTTTAATTTCTTCATTTGCATTATGCACCATATCCTTCAGTTTATTTAATATTACTTCATTTAATGGAGCTTCCTGTCTAATCCCTACTAATGGAGATTTAGAAGATGTAAATATGTATATATTTGAAGGGTCAAACTTCAAATTATCTCTTACGAAATTCGTAACAAGATATTCTTTAAACCCTATAAAAGTGATCAAATCTGCTTTTTCTTTATGCGAAGTAAAAAATTCGTTTTTTTGCATAGTAACATTAATATATGACCGAATATTAACTTTATTATGAAGAGTATGAAAATATACATCAAGAGGATAACTGGTAAAATGATTCCATTTGAATACAATTATTTTCTTGGTATTGCGTTCCTCCGAAAACTTATTTATTTTCAGGAGAAGAATTTGAGATTACATAGCAGCTCCCAGATAGGCATATATACATTTAGTAACATTATTTCCCCATACCACAAAAAATTAGGCCAACCGGCAGATAATGGACTTGACATAGAAAGTGGGTATATATTTTTTAGAACTCTTAATGAAAGCCTATCTAACTATTTACGTCTTGGAATTTTGGAAGATCCGACAATTAAAATAAAAGACACTACATATCAAGTATCGAGGATAGAAGATATAAAACCACCAAGTATAGAAAAACAAGAGCTGAAGTTTAAAACACTTTCACCAGTATTAGTTAGAGATTACTCCAAAAAAAATTTTTATGTAAACAAAGAAGTTAATGTGCCAGTAAATTTAAAAGCTATTATGGAAAATCAACTGACAAAATTTTTTAGTATTCATCAACCTACATTGAATTTTTCAAATTTGAATCTTAAAAGAAAAACAATACGCATATCTAGCAATGGCAAAAAAGAGAGCATTACAACAGGTTTTAATTTAACAGGTGTTATTTCAGGAACCCCAGAAATTCTTAAAATATTATATTATAAAGGACTCGGATCAAAAACTTCGCTGGGACTTGGCTGCTGGGAGGTGGTTGAATGAACCGAGATCATATGGAATATGAAAGTCCGATGACTTTTAAGAATGATTTTATT
>NZ_KI542811.1:0-1165 GCF_000496155.1 Ferroplasma sp. Type II | reverse complement strand
TTGCAGGTACTTGATTACAAGTATTTAAATGATACCCCGGAAGATATTAATTCTTTAAAAGAAAAATTAAAAATCTCCATATTTGGATATTTATTCCATGATTTTAATAAATTAAAAAATTACGAAGAAAATAAAAATATGGATGATAGAACTGTACTGGACAAAGAACTGGAAAAATTCTCCACGCTAATGGAGGAATTGCATCTTTCAAAAGACGATGTTTATTTTATTGCTTTTTCAACTGAAAAAGGAACCGAATACAGATCTAATTCTGAGAATATTAGCCTTAACCACAATCTCCAATTTGAGAGCAGTTTTTCTAGATTAGCGGATAGCCTCTCGAGCATGTTTTCAGATGATACTGAGGATATTTCTGACGTATACTTCGATAACATACCCTGCATACCTAAAACTATGATTCATAAGATAAGGGTATCAAGTACCACTTTTATTACTATTTCTTCGTTCTTAAGAAAGGAATTAGTAGAAAGTATTGTTAAAAGTGGTGGCTTCTATTTATGGAGCACTTTAAACTCAATCTACTACGTTAACAAATCTGAAATTGAATTTTCGGTTGATGCTCTTTCAAACAAATTATTAGAGCGTGTTAGTCTAAGAGCACACCTAGAAGATGGAATAAGTTTTACCGACAGGAAAATAAATGTATCAAGTTCTAACATAGGGTCTATTAATAAGAAAATATTGGTCAAATTTGTGACTAATGGAAAGAAGTTCAAAGCAGTTCTCCATCTCGAAGATATAAAATTAAATGAGAGCATAAAACTGGATACTGAAAAGTATTCTGATAAAATAAGTAATACAATCTCGTACTCATTAAATTTTTATAAAGAAATACCTAAATCTAAAACGAAGGGGCCAAGAAGCGTAAGGGAATATCTTGATGCTGGCGATATATATATAGAGAGCTCTGACACACAAAAAACCATTGATGAGATGGATGACCAAGAATTTATGGATCTGCTGAAAAACAACCCTGACACACAAAAAACCATTGATGAGAGGTTACATGCATTTTATATTAGGTATGTTCAACTCCAAACATCATTAAAATCTAATCAGGCATGCATAATAAGAAAAAACTTGAAAAAGATTCTTGAAGACAATATATCAATGTTGAAAGGACTGCTACCAAAGAATAATGAAT
>NZ_KI542810.1:4249-5578 GCF_000496155.1 Ferroplasma sp. Type II | reverse complement strand
CTTGTATCAGATGTGATCATTCTAGCATTTTTAAGGCTAAATCCGTTAAAAGCTGAATCATAAACAACCTTTGCTCCCTTGGACACATCGAACATATGCTCGAATAGTGTATCTGGGTCTAAAGCAACCATTATATCCACAGGATATTTCAGTGATTTAGGCCGCTCGTGCATTATTCTAAAATGTATGTAGCTATGTCTTCCCTTAATATTGGAATGGAATTCCCTTATTCCGTAAATATTATAGCCGGCCAATGAAAATGCCATACTAATCATATTTGCAGCACTATCTATTCCTCCGCCTTGTGGACCTCCCACAAGAAGATTGATATCAGTTTCCTGCATTCTTATCGTTATGATAAGCCTAATTTAATTTAAAAACTTTACCATCGGATTATAAGTATAAGATTTTAAATAGTTCATTTTTTTAGTACAAAAATATTATTTTAATGGATAAAAATTGAATATTTTATATGTATTTTAACCATTCCATGACAGGATCATCATCTATAATGTTTATTTCCGTCTTCCCAAAGGCTGATGTTGTTACAAACTTGGTAAAGTATGCAATGCCATTATCGATATACCCATACATAACATGCTCTACAGATTCACCATCTGGAAAATGTGCCTCTGCTTCAGGTGCATTGGGAATGAAATGAAGATCAAAATTAGTTCCTTCTGTATAAAGTTTATAGGATGAATTTACCAGTACATAATTCTTTAGTTTTTCAAAGTTAATATTAGGTTTCATAAAACGAAATTAAAGCAAAATATATAAATATAACATTTTTAATGCTATTATTTTTGAAGAAGTGATGGTATATCATCAGGATAGTTAGCAACCTTAATGCCTGCCTCCTTGAATGCCTTTATCTTTGATTCTGCTGTTCCGGTCCCCTTTTCAATAATAGCACCTGCATGTCCCATTCTTTTCCCGGGGGGAGCGCTTATACCTGTTATGTATCCTGTAACCGGTTTCTTAACATATTTTTTGATATATTCAGCAGCCTTCTCCTCTTCACCTCCTCCAATTTCACCCACAAGGACAATCTGCTTTGTTTCTGGATCATCGTTAAATATTTTTATTATGTCGGAGAATGTTGTTCCGATTATTGGGTCTCCGCCTAGCCCTATGACTGTACTTTCACCAAATCCTGCATCAGTGACTGCCTTTACTATTTCATAGGTAAGCGTTCCACTTCTGGACGCTATAGCCACATTCCCTTTGCGGAATATGTTATTTGGCATGATTCCTATCTTTGCCTGTCCTGCAACTGTTATCCCAGGACTGTTTGGCCCTATCATGAACACTCCCTTTCTCCTTGCT
>NZ_KI542810.1:0-3278 GCF_000496155.1 Ferroplasma sp. Type II | reverse complement strand
CCTTTCTATAAGCAATTTCTTTACTGTAAGATTGTTTATAGTGGAATTGAGTAAGTGATCTGCATACGCTGACATCTCTTTGCCATTCTTTGCAAATTTAATTCCACCCGCCTTACCCCTTTTTCCAGAAAGAATCTGTGATTTAATAGCAACTGGATATTCAAATTTTCTAAGTTCGCCAACATTTTCTATTACATATCCCTCGGGTACTGGTATTCCATATTTCCTGAATATTTCCTTACCCATATATTCATAAAGATTCATTGCAATCCATAATATATTAATAAAGCATATTTAATATTATTTTTTAGGGAATAAGTTTTATGCTCAAAGTTTTTCAACTTGTCAGATATTTTCTCCATGTTGTATATATTTAAATGATTAAATCCCAGTGACATCCTCCCCAGGCTAACGCATGGGGCTTCCCGCTTCAACAACTCAACTTGCATTGCAGAGGTTGAGCCTCTACGGGCATAAAATCGGCGACAGTCCGTGCCTACTCTTTTTTTTATGTTTTATTATAAACATTTTAAATATCTTATCTATAGCATCATTTAATATGTTTATTGCCGCATTTAAATCCCTATCAATGGTAATACCACATACATCACAATGATATGTTCTATCATCCAATGTTAAATCATTTTTTATATTTCCACATTTTGAGCATTTCATTGATGTGTATTTAGGATTAACCTTAAGATATGATTTACCGGCACTCCCAGCCTTGTAAATTATATCTTTTATAAGGCTACCCCATGATGCATCCTCTATGCTCTTTGCCAATTTATGGTTTTTAACCATATTGTTTATATTTAAGTCCTCAAATGCTATAAAATTATATTCTTTTATTAATTTATTTGATAATTTCTGTGCAAAGTCATTCCTCTGATTTGAAATATGATTATCCATCCCTGCTAATTGTATTCTTGCTTCCTCCCTGTTTTTTGATCCTTTATTTTTCCTTGATAAACTCCTGTGCAATTTTTTTAATTTCTTTTCCGATTTTCTTAAATATTTTGGTGGTTCTATATCTTCATCATTGCTTGTTTTTATTAATGATAACAATCCTAAATCGAAACCTATTGGTTTATCAGGAATTAGTGAATAATTTATATTATTATTTTCATTAACAGTGAATATAGCATAGTATTTTCCTGTATTCTCCCTTTTTATTGTTAATCCCTTTATTTCTCCATTGATTTCTCTATGCTTGAACATTCTTATTTTTCCTATTTTTGATAATTTTAAATGTGTTTTATCTAATATTTCAAATCCAGATTGTGTATATGTAAATGATTTGTATACTTTCTTTGATTTAAATCTTGGAAAACCTGCTTTTATTTTTTTACCTTTTTCCTTTTCATTTATTCTTCTAAAGAAATTATCATATGCTTTGTCTAACCTATTTGCAACATCCTGAAGTACCTGTGAATATATATATTTATATTCAGGGAATTCATTTTTTAACTCTGGTAATTGATTCTGCTGGTATGTATAATTAACATTTATATTATAATAAAAATCCTTCTTTAATTCATATGCCATCTTTCTCTGTTCTAACATTGCATTGTATAAATTATAGGATAAATCAAGAATATAATCTATCTTTTTGATTTGCTCTTTATTCGGGTATATTCTGAATTTATAAGCCCTCATGCCTTTTTGCCTCCTGTGAGTCTACATATTCTTTTAAAACATCTTGTATAATGATTTTAACCATAACACCATTATGGGAATGATCCTTATCGCATTCTATATCCAGTACATCAACATTGAATGTTTCTGATATTTCCCTTAAAAATACTTTCTTTCTGTATTTTACAACCTGAATAAAGTGGTAATACAAAGAGTACACTGAATGCTGACCCTTATCCAGATTATATGGTGACATAGTTGTATAATAACTTAATAGGCTATAAAATTTGCACTTTCATCCCCCCTCTAACCAGTAGATCAAAAATCACCTCCAGAGTGCCCATTTGACCGAACAAGATCGGTAACAAAGGGATTGGCTCCAATCAGTTTTGATGCGATGAATACCCTCATGTTATCAGCTATTGTCTTCACTCTGGATATAATATTCAACAGAACCCACATGTTGTACAGGAGAATTGCAAGATAGAAATACAGCAGCCTTATGTCATGTCTTTTAGATGTTGTTCTTGCAAGGAACTTTCTAATCATGCGATATCCCGTTTCAATTCCCCATCTTTTTCTATACAATTTAAGTAGCTTCTTCGGTGAAATATCCATGTTTGTTGCGAATACATACAGCATCGTGCCTTTCTTGCTATGCCCATATATGGAAACGATACGAAATGAAGCCTGATTCTTCTTTCTCCTATGATGTGAAGATGTCCTATATTCCATGTCTATTTCTTCCCCCTTACATTCTTTGCCAAGCTTAGGTGCATGCATTACGAATTTCATGCCTGTGGAATTCAGGTAATTAATCAAGTCTATGGAATAGAATCCACCATCCATCAGGAGAGAATTGATCTTTATGCCATGTGATTCAATGATATCCAGAAGCTTTGATACCATACTCAGGATTGTCCTCTCCCTGACCGGGATAACGGCAATAACGAATCTGATTCCCTTTATCACTATGGATGCAGTGGCATATTCATATGCATAATTGGTTCCGGCCTTATTCTTTGTGCCTATTATTCCCTCTGTTTCAATGTCACCATAATACATCTCGTCGTGCCAGTCTATGGCGATGATGAGAGGTTTCCTGAAGAATCCTTTCTTTCTCATTGTGGCAATAAGATCTGCATTGATCTGTAGCAGTCCTTCCGGATTCTTATCACGGAGATGATTCCTCACAGTCTGTCCGGATATACCTGTAAGTTGAGATGATCCCTCAACATAGCTGTTATCCATGCAGGCCAGAAGAACCGTTTTAAGGGTAAGGTTCTCGCTCCTGGAATCTCCAAAGTTGAGAGATTCCTTTATGGACTGCACAAAATTTATGTAACTTCCTGTAGTATGGGCTCTGTCTGGCATGTTTTTCATCATCAAAGTCGGTAGACTCATGCCAGACAATTGTCAGCTGAAATATATTTTTGATCTACTGTACATGCTGGGGGAAAGGCCAATCCACACTATAATAAGGAATCCATATTTGCTCCCTCCACCGTTGATTATCTTGGAAGTTTGCCGGCTGANATGACTAAAGAAGACATAAAAAGGGTCGAAAACAAATTCCTTAATGCAGCTGAAATAGCCTACAGAGCANGATTTGATGGTATAGAACTTCATGGAGCCCACGG
>NZ_KI542809.1:1033-7967 GCF_000496155.1 Ferroplasma sp. Type II | reverse complement strand
ATGGTCATATGCAGCCTTTGTCATGACAGCGCATTCCATGAGGTCATCAAGGTCAAAAACTATAAACCTGCCCAGTGATAAATCTCTAACCCCATGGCCAGACCTGCCTATTCTCTGCAGTGCCCTGGATACCGATTTGGGGCTTCCTATCTGTATAACCATATCAATATATCCAATATCTATTCCCAGTTCAAGCGATGTGGATGTTATCACACATTTTAACTCCCCGTCCTTGAGGCGGTTCTCCACTTCTATTCTTGTCTGTTTTCCCAGTGAGGAATGGTGTGCCTCTATATTTTCTATTCCTCTGGCCTTGAGCCTCATTGCAACATGCTCAGTTGAGCTTCTGGTATTTGTGAATATAAGCGTTGTCTTATGGCTGTTTACAAGGTCAACGAGTATATCATACATCTTCTCATTGGCGACCTCATAGCTCACCAGTGTGAGGTCCTTCACAGGTGTGATTATGCTAAGGTCAAGATATTTATTGGTGTTTACTTCAATTATTTCAAAATCCCTTTTTCTTTCTCCATTATAGCCACAGAGATATGTCCCTATAAGCTCCAGAGGTGCCTGTGTGGCCGATAATCCGATGCGGACAAATCCGGGAGACAAGTTTTCTAGCCTTTCAAGGTTAAATGAGAGCAATGAACCTCTCTTTGTAGATGAAACCTCATGTATCTCGTCCAGTATTACGTATTCTACTCCAGTAAATTTTTCCTTGAATTTTGTTGCAGTTATTGCCAGTGAAAAGGACTCTGGAGTAGTTATTATAATGTGTGGGGGCTTCTTGAGCATTTTGTTTCTGTCGTTCTGGGCTGTATCCCCAGATCTGACTGCAACTTTGATCTTTGGAATATCCAGACCCTTTTCTCTTGCCAGGTCATATATCTCGGAAAGAGGCTCATTGAGGTTTTTGTTTATGTCATTTGCCAGTGCCTTTAATGGTGATATATACACGCAGTATATTTTCTCCTCAAGCTCATTGTTCCTCGCTTTTTTAAAAAGTTCATTTATTATAGAAAGAAAACCAGTAAGTGTTTTTCCTGTTCCGGTAGGGGATGATACCAGCACATTTTTCTTATCATGTATAAGGGGTATTGCCTTTCTCTGTGGTTCGCTCAAATCACTATATTTGTTATTGAACCATTGTGCAACAATGTCATCGAGAAAAGGCAATGTCTCTTCTACTTTAAATTGTTTATTGTATATCATCGGCGATAATCTGTAAGATAGTTCATATTTCTATATAATTTTTACCTAAAACTCAGGTTATAGTTAACATCATCGACCTCCAGAATTGATTATGTGTGTATTGAAAATAGCCTGAAGCACTATATTATCATTTAATGTTAGCATGGGTGCTCACTTCCTGCCCTCTACCTGCACGGTGACTCATGCTGAACAGGAGGAAAATCACTGATATTGCGGCGCACATCAGGGAAAAGGTACCCCACAGTTCAACAGGACTGAATATCAGTGCTGCAAGGATAATTGTTCCAACAAGTGGTCTGAATGGGTAGATCAGACTTCCAATGGCCGATGCGAATCCCAGATAACCCCCTCTCTGATTCTGTGGTGCCAGTCTTGTTATAAAAGCCATGGTAGCAGGAACCTGAAGATTTTCTCCAAGAGTTAGAACAATTATGGCCATAGCCACTACGGGGAAAAATGGCGTTAATCCGATTATTAAATATCCTACAGCATAGAGTGCGAGGCCGGATGAGATCCTGAGAGAGTCTTTCCACTTTCCTGTGACCACGTTGATGGAATTCTGAAAAAGGATCGCCACAACAGTATTTATTGCAAACAGGGCAGTTATGTAGTATGTGGCAAAACCGTATTTTGAGGAGAGGAAGAGTGGTGTTATTGGACTTTCAAACATGCCGGAAACAAAATATGCGCTGGTGGTGAGTATGGCTGCAGCAATGAAAAAAAGATCATTACGGGGAATGAAGATTTTATGGCCAGTCGACACTGACTGTTCAATGGTACTCTGATTTCTGGTATCCGTTCTCAAGACATTGTGCAATGTTGTGCACCTGTCCTGTTCGTAGCGTAGGCAGTCTCAGTCGAACCTGCTTCAGGGATCTCAGGTTAATCTCTGATGTACAGGTATTCATTCTTCATGGACTGCCAAGAGGCCAACGCACTCACGGGGAACGGATCTCCGCAAAGATCGATACCACGGTGGGTTATGGCCAGTGAGGCCAGCCTGTCCCTGTCGTAGTCCCGATCACAGTTGTCGCATCTGGATATCTTCCACGCAGGGTGCTTTACCTTTTCACCGCATACGGGACACTCTGAGGAGGTCCCTCGTGGATTCACATATATTGTCTTTTTCTGCGATTTGTATTCTATCATCTTCTGGAATTCAGAATATGGCCATCTGTTCAGATAAGTTCTGAACTTCTTCCCCTTATCCTCGCCACTTTTTCTTATGCCTTTCATATCCTCGAGGACAAAGGAGGTATCAGGATGTTCTCTCACTATTGTGGTGGACTGTTTGTGCATTGCATCCTTTATCCTTCTTCTTTGCCTCCCCCTTGTCTCCTTCAGCTTCTTGGTGCGTTTCTGTGGATTTCTGATATGCTTCTGTATCTTCTGCCGTCTGCGTGAGAAATCATTCTGTATCTTTACGATGGCCCCAACCTTTTCTGTTTCCACATTGGCAATTTCTTTATTTGCAAGTTCCACAGTGGTCATATCAACAGTTTTGAAGTTCAGATCAGCGCCCGTGATCTCTTTCCCGACAGGTTTGACATCGGGGATAATGAACGTCACTGACACTATCCTGTCAGTTATGAGCACCTCAGATATTCTGTATTTAGCGTATTCATAGAATTTTCTGTTCTTAGTATTAAGGGGGATGAGTTCATATTCCCCTGGCCGGATCGTGATCCTCATAGCATTATCTACAATCTTCACGAGTTCGGAGTCGAGCCTCATGGCAAGCTTCTTCACTTCTGGATATCTCTTTCCCTTCCTGTTCTTCCTAAACGATCTGAGGATTGCTATGGAGGACCTGCATACGGGATTGACATGATGCCTTGCATAATCATACTTCATGTCAAACCATGGCTTGATCGCTTTGCGGAGATCAATGGGTGAAGGGATCTTGCCATTCATCCTGCGTATCTCCTCAGCCTTCATTGTACCCTCATGAATGGCGTCTCTCATGTCTCCGAGGTACTGCATAATGTTAGGGGATGGAACATAATTCCACCATACTGTTCTTTTTGAACCTGAAGATATCCAGGGATGTGTCATTCCTTTACTGCCTCCAGTATATTTTTCAACTTGTGTGATCTGAGGCCATAGAGTCTTGCAGAAAAGGAGGTTATTATAGAGATCAGGTCCTTTGTGAGTTCCTCATTGGCCGATAATATTTCCTCACCGCCAGTTTCCACAATTTCTGTTCCATGGATGTTACATACCTTCTCCACAAGATCGAAACCAAAACGTGCCAGCCTGTCCCTGTGCGTCACATAGATGGTGGAAACCTTATCCTTCTCCACCAGTTCCAGGAGTTCAATAAAACCTTTCCTGTTAAACTTCATTCCGCCCCTTATGTCTGAGACAACATGGGATTCCGGTGATACTGCCTGCAATTTCTGAATCTGCCTGTCCAGATCAGCTTTCTGATCATGTGAGGATACCCTTGCATAGATGAAAGACATCCTGTTATTTTTTATGCCGAGTATACGATTGATCTCGCTCTCAGGCACACGCCGGAAGTTGTTTGAGAGCCTGATGCACTTGATCTTTCCTTTCCTGTCCCAGTTCCTGAGTGTGTTCGGATTGAGTTGGAGTATTTTACAGGCATCCCTTATGGTATAGAGTTTTTCCATGATACTTATGACAACATATTAGAAATATATATAATACTATTCATTAACTGTTTGAACCCTTATTCTGTAGAAATAAAGTATAAACTCAATAAGAGAACCCACTGCTGGCGCAACGAAGACTGCGGAGTAATTGAACGTTGCAATGATTCCACCAATCACTAGCCCCAATCCGATACCTATGTTGCCTGCCACCCTTGTCCTGCTGAATGCCTCAACGCGGTCGGATTCCTCAGTAGTATCTGAAATTAAGGCTCCGTCATTTATGTACTGGGCTGAACTTACCGGATTTGTGATGACATAGAACAGTATAAGAATCCAGGTTGGGCCACCGAGAAATATGTCAAAGAACATTCCTGAAAATATAATTATATTCGCAGTTGGCACCATGAGTCCAACCAGACGCCTTCCAATCCTGTCAACGAGACTTCCCCATGCCAGTGAGGCAGGGAAACTAAGCAGTCCACCGGCAAGGGCAACTATACCTACATCTACATAGGTTAGCCCCCTGACCTCGTAAAGGTAGATAGACATGATTATCCATACTACATACTGGCCAAAGGCCCTAATAAACTCAGCGTAAGAAATAGTATTGACAATAGGATTATTCAGGCTTCTTCCGAAGATGGAAAGGTTTTTCATACATAGACCGTAAGTTAGCCCCTATTTATATAAAATATATAAGCCTGATGTCGCCAAAATTCCGGTTGACAGGCAGTGGCGATTCTAGTACCAAGTTCTGAACATTCCACTCTTTATTATGAATTATTTCATGAAAACCATGGAATTATGGGGAAATTTATGGGTGAATGCACAGGGAGAATAAAGTAGTTTATTTTCCGGATAAATGCAAATATATGTTTCTTTGATTATGCTGTGTTGAATAAATACTTAAGCAACATGTAGTCCGAGTTGCTTCATTTCTTCCTCTTCTGGAATTACTTTCCATTTCATGTAATCAGCATTGTATTTCTTGATAAAGGATACAACGGTATCCAGATCTTCCTCCCTGATCATGACCAGGCCTTTCTCATACCTTACCGAGGGAATTGTTTCCAGCAATCCTTCCCTGTGATAATGGTATTTTGAATAGTTGGAAGGATCATCATATCCATAGAGTTTACGCAGCATCCTGTCAACAGAACTCTTCCTTTCCCCGGACTTATAGCTGGCATGGATCTTCAGCAGAATTGCAGTCTTCATGAAATATTATAATGGAAGGGCATAAATACCTTTTTGCTATCATACGGCTATGTATAGCCGTATTAAATAGGTGCCATAAATATCGAGATGGGGAAAGACTTGCAAGGACAGAAGAAACTGGAAGGAATACAACGAGGAACTTGTCATAAGAGGGACGTTCTTCTTTGATTTTGATTTCGTGGATCAGTGGGACTCTGAACTTGAGAAAATGAATCTTGGTAAAAGGGGATCGCCATTCCTCTTCCCGGAATCGTTCATGCAGTTCATGATGATATGGCACCAGTATCTGGATTACCGTGGCCTCGAAGGAATGGCAAGATCACTTGTTAATCGTGGGATAATACCAGAATATGGTGATTATACCACCATATGGCACCGCATACATAATAAGATTCCTGACATTGATATTTCGGGCATTCAGTATGCAGAACTTGGTACCGATGGCACTGGAATGAAGACAAACAATGCAGGTTCTTACAGGATAATGAAATACGGAGATCCTGATACAAGGCAGAGAAAGCATCTTGTTGTTATAATAACAGCAGATGTGAATACAAAGAAGGTCATAGGGATAGAATCACATATAGAAGGTACTGGGCCATCTGAACCGGAAACCGCATCCAGGCACATAAAGGAAGCAGTAAAGAAGGGAGTCAATATAAAAACATTCTACGGTGATGGTGCATTAGATGTGAACAATCTCTTCAACATTACACATTCCATCGGTGACATACCGGTGATCAAGATCAGGAAGAATGCCTCCACTAACAGGCAAAGGGGAAGCAGGTACAGAAGAAAAGAGGTAAGAGAATACAGGGAGAAAGGTTACAAACAGTGGGCAGAAGAGAAGCATTACGGTATGAGGTGGCCTGGAACTGAAGGAACATTCTCTGCAACAAAGAGGAAGTTTGGAGAGAACTGTGTCAGCAGGTCTAAAGAAGGACTAAAGGCAGAAGGATACCAGAGGGCAAAAAGGGAGGTAAATCAGATGAATTAGAGGCTGAAAAGAAGAATACAATCAGATGAAAAGTGAAGAGAGTGGAAATCATGATCTTTATTCAACAGAGCACTTTGATTAAAAAATTTTAAATATGTTTTTATAGAATTTTGTAATTTCTTTTGATTAGTATGATTGAATTCTATGCGAAAGCAGAATTACCTACCAGATTTGGTTCATTTAAAATATACGTTTTTAAAAATGAGGATAACAAAGACCATGCAGTTCTGGTGCATGGCAACATCGAAGGAGAGAATAATGTCCCGATTCGGATACATTCTGAATGCCTTACAGGTGATGTATTCGGATCAATGAGGTGTGATTGTAGGGACCAGCTCCTCACATCATTGAAATTTATAGGAAGCCAGGAACGGGGAATTCTAATATATTTAAGGCAGGAAGGGCGTGGCATTGGTCTTTTAAATAAAATCAGGGCATACAATCTTGAGGATAGTGGAAAAGATACGGTAGAGGCAAATGTTGAGCAGGGGCTCCCTGCGGATAACAGGCACTATAATTTTGCTGTAGATGTAATAAAATATTTTAAGATAAAATCGGTACAGTTAATGACAAACAATCCTGAAAAAATAAAATATCTGGAGGACAACGGAATAACAATAAACAGGAGAATACCAGTGATAATTCAACCCACGGAATTTGACAAATTCTATCTTGAAACAAAAAAGGACAAGATGGGGCATATGCTTTAAAATTTCCATTAGTTGTTTCCATCTTCATAAAATGTAATTATTCACGGAAATGGCAGAATTTCTATAAATCTTAACGTATATTATTTTTGTACCAGTAAATATCTTGGATAAATGGAAAAATGATTGCTAAATATTGAAAAACATAATATATACCTAATAATTATAGGTGTATGGGA
>NZ_KI542809.1:0-887 GCF_000496155.1 Ferroplasma sp. Type II | reverse complement strand
TCCCCGCGTTCTAATTTTAATTTCTTAAATATCTTTAGCCAATCTGAAATTATATAAAACTGTGAGCCACCTGTTACCGTGACATGGAGGCTCTCTGTTTAACCAACAAAAATTACGTAGGGGCTTATATAAAACCCTTTGAATGTTGAGTATTATCTTTATCATGCCTGAATTCCATATGCTCCACAGGTACGTTTAATTTTTTAAAAAATCCTTAAATTTTTGTGGTCTCACCTCATAATAAATATCATTTAATCTTCTTTCCAAGAATTCATCCACACAATAATTCACTGGCTTTCTTCTAGATTGATGGTAAATTATATTCCACCAAGAAGGAAACACATCATGCCCCATATCATTGCCACCTTCGAAATCTTTTGCCCTCTCGATATATTTGCATTTAAATACCAGATTGTAAGGGCGAATAACAAATCATCAAGTAGCACAGCGTACAGGTAATAAATAGAAAGTATATGGAAATAATAGGGCAAAAATGATATTAAAATTGTTGTAACCACAAATGCAGCAGATACAATTTTTGCATTCTTGATCCCGTATCTTTTTGGAAGTGTGATTCTGTCAATATCTCCTTTGACATCCTCAATATCTTTCATTATTTCCCTAGACATATTAGAGAAAAATGCCAGGAAGAAGAGCAGAATCATTTTTGAAAGCATGTCCGTTATAAAACCTCCATAGAGGAATATCATGCCTATGAGAAGACTTATTGTAATGTTTCCGGGCAGACCGAGTTTTTTTGTCTTGAATTCATAGCTGACAAGAAGCAATTCGGCGAGTATAACTACTGTGCTAATAAGCAGAGATATGAAAATAGAAATTAAGAATCCTAAAATGAAAAACGACAACGCTAGATAATATGCCGATTT
>NZ_KI542808.1:6788-7809 GCF_000496155.1 Ferroplasma sp. Type II | reverse complement strand
TACTTTGTCATTTCCACTTCCATCGCAGTATTGGGTCTGGTGGCTTTGACGGTTGGCCTTTACTACCTGTTTAAGTACATGAACTCTAATTCACTGGTAAACATTGTATTCTACGCTGCTCTCTGGGTTATTGGAGTTTTGGCGCTTCTAAGAAGATACTCAAAACGAAGAGCCTTGAAAAGCAATAGCTCATAACATAACTGTCACTAAACTTGTAATTTTAGTAACGCTACTAAACACTGGATTTTAATAACATATGCGTCCCTAAATTCTATGATTTAAATGACACTTGCTTTTGCCTATGTCAGGGCAAGCACCATAGAAGAGGTCAGGCAGGGCTCAAATGAGAGGCAGAAGGAGGCAATCAGCAAGTATACAGGCCAGAAAGGCTACGAATTGGAGATATTTGAAGACAGGGCGAAGTCAGGCAAGAATACGCTGAGGCCAGAATTCGAGAGGATGCTCAAATCGCTCGACAGAATGCCCCAGATTGTTATTGTTTCCAAGATAGACAGGTTTGCCCGCTCTTTATCAGATCTGCTGAAAACCCTTGAATACCTTGACCAGAATGGCGTAGGATTCGTCAGCGTCAATGACCCAGGCATAGATACCACAACACCTAATGGTAGGCTCCTCCTGCAGATTCTGGGCGCATTCGCTGAATTTGAGAGGAACATGATCAATTCCAGAACAAAGGCAGGCAGGGAACAGGCACAGATCAGGGGTGTCAAATTCGGAAGACCTCCCCTGAAGACCAGAAGCGGCACCTTCATAGACCGAAGAAAAGTAATCGAACTAAAGCAAAAGGGATTATCAGCAAGAGCCATAGCGAAGTCCCTTGAATGCTCCACCACTCCGATACTGAGGATTCTGAGGGAAAACCACTAACTGACCAGAAAGAGAGAGAGTCGCCGAACGCGTCAGCGGTTTTCTTATATATATTATATAACTGATACAATGAACATAACATACCAGAAAAATGGAATTTTGTTATTTTTTGAACAGCATCATCTTATCTGGA
>NZ_KI542808.1:0-6204 GCF_000496155.1 Ferroplasma sp. Type II | reverse complement strand
AGATGAGGGCCGACGAGGGCCTTAACAAGTATGACAAGGAGTCTCTGGGTTTATTATCGGCGATGCTTGTGAGGGACTACAGGAGCGATGCAAGGATAGGCATCAAGGCACTGGAAATCATCGGCAGGCTGAACAAGTGGGACGATGATTCCGTAAGAACTGCACTGAAGCAGGCCTATGTGGAAGTGGAGGGCGAAACACTGAAGAACCTTGGAGACCGGGACTTATTGATACTGGCAGCCCTGATCAAGAACCAGGATACTAACAGGGCATATTCCGAAGTTTCAGCGTCAGGCAACATGCTCCTCAGAGGAGTGAGCAAGTCAACGTTCTTCCAGAGCGTGAACTACCTGCAGAATCTTGGTCTCATCACGCTCATCAAGAAGAAGATAGGCAGATATTATACAATGGAGTCACAAATATTATTATCGGATGAGTCTATTGTATCTGGAGAGCTAAGAAAGAGGCTATGAGCATGCTAAATGAGGTTATTTTGCGCGAACACATTTACCAACAAGTGATCAAGACCAGGTCTGCAAAAGACCTTTTCGACCTCTTCAAGATATTAGGTTATCCAGAGGGCGTTATTCTAGACCCATCCTCAAAAAGGAAAAAATCGGACTTTGATTTTAGAAAGGAGGATGAGGAAAGGATCAAGGAGATATTCTCAATTTTGAGTTTTGACAAGAACTTACCTGTTTTCCTGCTGGAAACAACCTCGTTACACCCATCTTTTGTGAGGTCGGTAGCAAGTACCTTCGATAAACAATATTTGCAGTTTTTATTAATTTTCACAACAGATTACTCCGAAATCTCTTTTGTTTTCCCAGATAAAGAGAAGATAGAAGCGGGGAAACACAAACTGAAGCTGACGAAACTGACCCTTGATAAAGAGGATATAAAGAGCAAAAGGGATTATTACAGTGTTATCCAGACACTTGCAAACATGGAATATGAAGATAAAGCAAGTTGGAGAGAGGTGTGGAGAAAGTGGAAAAAGGCCTTTAGCGTTGAAAGAGTGACAGAGGAATTCTTTGAACGTTACAAAGAGGTTTTCTTCAAATTAAGAGAGGAATTGCATAAGCAGAGAATTCCCAGTAAGGAATCTCACGAATTTACTCTGCAATTCCTGAACAGGATAATGTTTATTTATTTCATCTCAAAGAAGAATTGGCTGGAAAGGTCGAAATTTGTTGATTGGCTATGGTCTTCTTACAAAGAGTTTGGGAAATTTAACTCGAACGAATTCTACGAAGAATGGCTCAAGCAAGTATTTCTAAAGGCATTTAATAATCGTTCAAACGAGATTAAAGGTCTGCCGGATGAGGTCCTAAAGGTAATTTCAAATGTACCCTATCTGAATGGAGGCCTATTCAGAGAGAACGAACTTGACAATTTAAATATTAAGATTACAGATAGTATGTTCAAGGAGATTCTCAAATTCTTTGAATCGTACAATTTTACAGTTAAGGAAGACATGCCCCTTGAGTCAGAGGTTGCAGTTGACCCCCAAATGATCGGTTACGTTTACGAATCATTAGCGAAGGTAGCAGAAGATATCTATGCCCCAGACGAAGATTTGAGAGGCAAGTGGGGTATATTCTATACTCCAAGAGTTGAGGTATACTTCATGTGCAGGAGAAGCCTAGTTGAATACTTATCAAAGAACTTATCTGAAATCCCAAAGGAGAAATTTTACCATTTAATCTTTGACCCAATAGAAGAGAGAGACAAAGTGGAAAGTTGGTTTTCCAAAGGTGATTTGTGGAGGAAAGTAGAGGATACTCTAGACAACTTATCTGTGGTTGACCCCGCCTGTGGTTCGGGTGCATTCCTTGTAGGGATGCTGAACGTTGTAACGGAACTTTACAAGATGGTTTACAAACATATAGGAGGAAGTCTGGACGACTTTAAAATAAAGAACAGAGTCATACAATACTCTCTCTATGGTGTAGATGTGATGCCCTGGGCAATACACGCTGCTGAATTGAGACTTTGGCTGCAACTTACCGTGGAGACAGATTTCAAAAAGGATGAATTAAGACAGCATCCTCTCCTCCCAAACCTAAATCTTAACCTCAGAGTTGGAGATTCCCTTGTTCAGGANATCGGTGGAGTAAGTTTCAATCTAAGGACGAATAATTTGAAGCCTCACCTGAAAAGAAAACTCGAAGACCTAAAGCAGGAAAAGAGAAAATATTTCGAAAACTCTTCAACTGCGAAGTTCAAAACGCCCGAAGAGGTCAACGAGGAAGAAATTAGACTTTTTGAAAAGATTATAGATGAAAGAGTTGAAAGCCTTGAAGCGGAGATCCAAGTTTTGGAAAAGAACGTAAAAATGGCTAAATCTCAGGTCAC
The DNA here is from genome assembly GCF_000496155.1 of Ferroplasma sp. Type II. NCBI lineage: Archaea > Methanobacteriati > Thermoplasmatota > Thermoplasmata > Thermoplasmatales > Ferroplasmaceae > Ferroplasma > Ferroplasma sp. Type II. The sequence goes on along the minus strand of NZ_KI542808.1, from coordinate 3,846 downwards.
ATTAGCCGGAGAAAATATAACAGATGAAAAGAGGGTCGAGGAAAACGAGGAAAAAATCGAAATTAACAATAAAGAAATTGAGAAATTGAAGAGCGTAAAAGAGCGCCTAAAAGACCCGGAAAAGAAGCCTTTTGTTTGGGACATTGATTTTGCAGAAATATTTGCTGAAACGAAAGGCTTTGATATAGTGATCGGAAATCCACCTTATGTTAATTACAAGAAAATATCCCCTCCAAACAAAGAAAAGGAAGAAATAACAGAAGAGGATAAGACTGAATATAAAGATAAATTAATCCAAGTACTCAAAACAAGATTTAATCTAATAGGAAATTTGGATAGAACTAACGATTATTATATATATTTTTACTTCCACGGATTGAGTCTTCTAAACAAAAACGGCACCTTCTGTTTTATAACCTCAAATGCTTGGCTAGATGTTGATTATGGCAAAAACCTCCAGGAATTTTTGGTCAAATATGTTCCTATCATTGCAATATACGACAATCCAATAAAGGCTTTTACCCACGCCGATGTAAATACTATCATAGCTTTATTTGGGTCTCCTGAAGTTAAGCAGAGAAGTCTAAATGATTGGACTTCTGGGATGAATGGAGGTAATGAGATAATATGGCCTCGGATCAAGAATTTAGCTAAGTTCGTTATGTTCAAAAAACCATTTGAAGAAGCCATATCTACTCAAAATCTCATTGCTCTTGAAAATATAAAACAAAAAACCGAAGGGAAGAATATTACTGAGTTAGTTAACAATGTAGTTAATGAAAATGATTATAGAGTATTTCCAATAGTACAAGAAGATTTGCTTGAAGATGGCTGGGAATACCCGGATAGATACAGTGGGAAAAGATTCGGTACTGGTACCTATGGAGGTAATAAATGGGGCGGTAGATTTTTACGGGCACCAGATATTTATTACGCTTTAATAACCAAAGGTCAACACACATTTGTGAAATTGGGAAGTATGGCCTTTATAAGAACTGGTGTCAAGGAAGGTGGCTATAGTGATTATATCCGCCCAAAGTCAAAAATTAAAGAAGAAGACGTTGACAAGTACCTTCCGATCCTAAAAAATGTGAAAGAGCATAATCATATATTGATAACTACAAGTGACTCTTTCATAGTAAAAGATATAAATAAATTCAAAAAAGTGATTGAAAACAGAAGATCTCCAATATTATGGCTTGCGGGTCGTGGTTCTACTCATAAATGCTATTTCAATCCTAATAAATTTTCGTTTAGTGGAAACTTTATCGGAATAGAACCAAACATCCGTGAAATCACGGAATCTTTAACCGGATATTTAAATTCAACTATTTGCATTCTAATTTCAGAAGTTGAGGGGCGAAGTAAGGGCATCGGTGGTTCTGCTGCCGTGTTTAGTAAAACTGATTTGAAAAGCCTTGAAGTGTTTGAGGAGAAAAAATTGACAAAAGAATTCTCTAGTTGCTTCGATAAGATTAAAATAAGAGAGATGAAAACAATTTTCGAGGAGTGTGGTATGGATCCGAACAAGCCAATTCGGGAGCAAGAACCAAAACCTCTTCCTGATAGAGCAGAACTTGACAATATCATCTTCAATGAACTTGGTTTAACTCAGGATGAGAGGAAAGAGGTATACTGGTCAGTTTGTGAGCTCGTTAAACAGAGGATCGACAAGGCGAAAAGCTTGAAAGGTGAAAAATAATGAAATCCATGACCGTGGAAGTAAACCCGGAAGTTATTAAGTGGCTCAGGGAAAGCTCTGGTTGGAGGATAGAGGAAGTAAGCAAGAGATTAGGAACTAGTTCTGAGACAGTATTAGATTTTGAAGCAGGAAAAAGGTCACCCACCTTAACGCAACTAAGTGAAATGTCTAAATCATTTAAACGACCCATAGCCTCATTCTTTTTGCCCAAGCCTAAACAAGATAAACCTTTACCAAAGGATTACAGATTTATCCCGAATAAAACAGGTATTTTCGATAAAAAAACCATTCTGGCAATAAGAAGGTCGCGAAGCCTTCAGAGTATAAGCAGAGATCTTTCCGTCAACATAAGATACGAAACAGAAACAAAGGCTGAAAAGGCTAAATTATCGGAAGATCCCGATTCGATCGCAAGAAAATATAGAGAATTGTTCAGCCTGAGCTCTGAAAAACAGAGGAAATTCAAAGATGCTTACAAATTGTTTGGTTATTTGAGAGATGTCCTTGAAGATTCAAACGTTCTGGTCTTCCAGTTCTCCATGCCTATCGAAGATGCAAGGGGCTTTGCATTAGCAGACGAATCCCCATCCATTGTTGTAATTAATTCAAAAGACAGTATAGAAGCAAGGCTGTTTACCCTAATGCATGAATTCGGGCACATTCTTCTTGGTGAAACAGTAATAGATATTCCTGACGAATCTCTGGTAAATAGGGACAGCATAGAAAGGTGGTGTAATACATTTTCGGCATCGTTTTTACTGCCGAAGCAATCAGCTGAGGAGTTATTTAAAGAATATCAAGGCAGATTAGTGGAAACTGAAACTCTAAACTCTTTGTCCAGAAAATATAAAGTCAGCAAGGCTGTGCTTTTGGTTAAGATGCTGGAACTGAATTATATTTCAAGGCAGGAATTCGATAATGTACTGGCGAGATATGTGCCAAAGGAGGGTGAGAAGAAGACCAAGGAGAAAAAGAAGAAGATAGGGGTAACCTCAGATCAGAGATGCCTCTCGGAGATGGGCAACAAGTTCGTCTCTTTGGTAGCTAACAATTTCGATAAAGATTTCATAACATACAGTGATGCCCTGAGTTATTTGTCAATCAAATCAAAGAACTTTGATAAGGTTCTGGTGAAAGCGAGAAAATGACCTCAAATATCTATATTATGGATTCTTCTTCGCTGATTGAGCTGAACAGGCACAATCCGATTGATGTATTTCCCAGTGTATGGAAGAATATGGAATCCTTGATCAGTAAAGGTCTTCTGGTAGCCCCTACAGAGGTACTTTACGAAATAACGGAAAGAGATGATCAGCTGGCAAAATGGGCCAAAACACAAACCAGCTTTTTTCGTGCACCCACACAGAAACAGATTGAAATTCTGAAGGGCATATTAAAAGCATATCCATCAATGGTAAGGGAAGACAGGAAATATGATGCGGATCCATGGGTTATTGCTTTAGCCATAGAGATGACAACGAATTCCCAGCAAACACTGACTCCAATAAAGAGGATAGTGGTTACAGAAGAAAAACTGAGAGGGGAAAAAATCAGAATCCCTTACGTTTGCCAGAAATACAACATAGATTCAATCGACATTATAGAAATGTTCAGGATAGAGGGATGGAAATTTTAGGGTGATAATGTGCCACTACAAAAAGAGATAATTGATAATAGCGAAGGAAACAAGTTGGTCAGCTTTCTAAACAGCACTTTGAAAGAGAATGCCAATACGAATCTCGATATAGCAACTGCATTCTTCAATATAGAAGCTTTTGCAATGATTAAGGACAACCTGCACGGGTTTACGAGATTCAGGCTTCTGCTCGGCAAGACTCCGGAAATCCAGAATGAAAAAACCCTTGGTGATGTTCTTTTAGAAGAGATCCGGAAAGAAGTTGAAGGGTTTGACTTAACCAGGGAAGCAGATTCCACCGTGAGACTGTTCATCAAGTTCCTGGGAAGAGAAAACGTCGAAGTAAGGCTGTTCGAGAAATTCCTTCATGGAAAAGCGTACATCTTTGATGACAGAATCGTAATAGGGTCATCGAACTTTACCGCAGCGGGATTGACAAGATATGGTGAGCTGAACACGTGGCAGCAGCAGTCCCAGGCAGTCTACACAAGAAAGGAATGGTTCGAGA
>NZ_KI542807.1:0-7302 GCF_000496155.1 Ferroplasma sp. Type II | reverse complement strand
CGTAGTTATTGTCATAACTGGTAATTACGTAATACAATATAAACCTTTCTATACCCTGTGTTTTCAATAAGAAATTATATAAAATAATATTATAGCATCAACTGTATATAATTGCCATAGACAAATATGAAATGTTTATATAGAAAGGATAATTTTCATTGTGTTATGGACAATTTTATTAATAGAAATGTTTTATTAATCTCTTTTTCCGCATTCTTCTCAGATATGGGATATCAGGCAGTTTTAGCGGTATTGCCTGTGCTTTTAGTTCTCCACTTTCATGCACCAGTTTACGTTTATGGAATAATTATGGGTATTTCATATGGACTGGGAGCATTTTTTGGATATGTGGGAGGCAGGCTCTCGGATATATATGGGAGGAAGAAGATTGCCATAATCGGGAACGCATTTATACCATTTCTCTCACTTAGTGGAATTACAAGTAATTTTATTCAAAGCTCTACTCTATTTACAACTGGATGGCTGTCCAGGAATTTCAGGTCTCCTGCGAGAAAAGCTCTTATGAGTGATGAGACAAGTGATTCAACAAGAGGGAGAATCTTTGGATTCCTCAATGCATTGGATGTTGGAGGCGGAGTAGCATCAATAACAATCCTCCTTATACTTTTACATTTAAACATGAAGCTTTCAGATATTATCCTTTTAACTTCCATACCAATATTCGTGGCAACAATATTATTAATTTTTGTTAAAGAAAGACCAAGGAAAATTGAGGAACAATTACAAAAAAATGATATTCCAAGGGCTAAAATCAAACGTTCCACTTATAATGGCGTAATATTGGCAACTGGTCTTTATGGATTCAGTTATTATAGTTTGGGATTTCCAATACTTACAATAGCTACAGCTCAGAACGATGCGTTGGGTTTTGCCTCTTATTTATTTTTCTTGCTTGCATCAGCTCTATTTGGATATATAGTGGGATCCAGAAAAATTAAGTTAATACCCTCACTGGCATTTATAGGATATATACTGTCTGGAATTGGCACAATAGTTCTGGGATTGGCATATGTATATCATTTAAGTGTGGTTATAATGTTCCTTGCAGTAGTCTTAATTGGAATGGCTGTAGGGACAATAAGCACGCTGGAACCTAATTTAATAACCATAGTCAAGCCACGAAGTGAACATGGCAGGGGAATGGGAGCACTCACCGCATCTAGAAGTGCCGGTCTTTTCTTCGGGAATATAATGATGGGTTTTCTCTATTATTTTGATCCTTTTTATTCTTATCTCTATGCAACAATAATAGCGATGGTGGCAGGATTAATCATATTGATACCAGGCAGGGATTTTAAAGATTTAATCTAAATATTACTAATAACTTTAGAGTGTTTTAGTAAAAAGTGCTGTTACCAGTAATTCGTTTGTGTTAAATTCTAACATACTATTTTTTGTTCTAGTTTGGACATTATATTTATCCTTTACCATGAATACAATCTCACTGCCGGGTTCTCCAGTTCCGTCATGATGGAGTATGTATTCAATCACTCTTTCCAATGTAGCTAATATGCTTTTGCACAACTTTTCCATTTACCTTGATATTCTCAACCTCATCATAGTATACCCGATTTCCTTGTTTTATCTTTCTTATGAATGATATATATTAGTGTATATGCACACCACTATTATACAGTATGGATTTGGATTAAATGATATATGAAAAACAACCTAAATAACAAGAAAATGATAGATTATATCAAGGGAAATAATGTTAGAAATCTAATACTATTCTATTTGGGAAAGATAACCACAACTCAAGGAATGGGTATGAATTATTACCATTCACACCATAGCGCTCACACAGTTGATAATGTGTGTCCGTAGAACACTAAGTTTCCGCCAAGGCAATCATGTTTTCTACCAACTCGTCTGGTTTGGTTACCATTGGCCAGTGCCCAGTATCCATTACCTTATATGGACCATAAAGCTCTCCCCACTTTCCCTCAATGATTTCATTCACAGGATCTCCTCCACTCATGGTGCAGAATATATAAGTGCACTTAATTGCGTCAAAGTTTTTAGAAATAACAATTGGATCGGTAGAATGCTTCAACGGCCAAGGAGTGGCCTTAGATAATATCCAGCTTCTATCCATTCCATGGACATCGGGTCCGATGTGGTTGAGTATGTCCTCATTGAAAGGAATTCCGAGACTCCCCCCAGTGAGTGCTCCAAATTCATCTGAGGCATTGAAACTTGCCTGAGGAGTTCTTATCTTCTCTGGTATCACAGCATCAAGATACAGGATCGATTTGATTCTTTTCGGAATACGATCTGCAACTGGTGCCACGACTTTTCCTGCAAAACTATGTCCAACCAGTATGATATCCTCTAGGTCGTTGTATTTTATGACGTTTAGAACGTCTTGGATTGCAGTCTCCATACCTATCTCCTTGGAAATAAGGTGTACTCTCTCTCCCATTCCGGTGAGAGTTATTGGATAAACTTCATTTCCTTCGCTGACCAATGGTGGGATGATCTTTCTCCATACCCAGGCGCCCAGCCAAGCCCCCGGTACAAGCACAAATTTTGACATATGTATTTGCCCCTTCTTGATTTGCTTTAGGATGATAGTAAATATAAAGCTTATGGAAGTGAATTGGACATGAATGTTTTGTTCAACGAATATATAAAGAGATTATAGCTCTAACAGCTTCATCTCCTCCTCTGTTTGTATGACTTTCCAGTATCTGTATCCAGCCCAAATTATTCATATGGTATCAAAATAGTCTTAGAATTTCCACTACATTTCTGATAGGCATATCTCAGTGAATCCCTTAATTCTCGTGGTTTTTCATTGATATAAATAATTGAGCGATATCTTAATATCGTAGTGGAACATATTTTTCTTTTTCACTACAAGAAAAAAAGGTACATACGATGAAAAAGAGCCCTATACACCTTTTAGGCGTAATATGTACATTAGAAATACCTAAGCATATTTTGACGCCATATAATTATTCCTACAGTTTATCAATCAGCTTGGTTTGTATTAGAGTAATTCTAAGAGGGTTGAAAATATTGAGTATTCCGATCACCCTAGCATCCCAGAGATCTGCAAGTGTATAATGAAAAATGCTCTGAAATCCTTCAATGAAGTAATTTACCCATATCTCGTTTTTTGGCAGCTCCTTTGGTATCTTTATCTCATCATTCATCAGAATGGCAGCCTCATTATAGCCTTTCTGTTGGACAGTACTACCTGAAACTCGTATCCTTCACCCAGAAGATTCTCTATCTCGTTCATTGGAACAAGCTTCTGTTTTGAGCCATTGCTTGCCACTGCTACTGCGATCTTATCTCTCAACAGCTTCTGGAAATCATCTATGTTGTCTCAGCAAGATTCATCTTATTAATCTCATCCTGCCTGTATCCCACAGCAGAAAAAAGTTGTTGCTGCAAATACAGCCTTGCGTTTTCCTCTGATACATCGCTTATCCTTGTTTCAAGAAACTTTGTGGATTTGTTGTATGATTCTATCATTTCCTTGATGATATCCGGCAGCAATCGCTTGTTTGTTGAATATTTGGCCTCGATATCACTCTTGTGACACATTATGAATTGTCTCCATGGGTGGGATATCAGACCTTTGGATTCTGCAATATCCAATACTGTGCTGAAATATGCCCTTAAAACATACAGTCTCATTTTCAACCCTACCTGCTCTATTGCTTCCATTGTGTCCCTCGTTACAAATGTCGTCCTCAAGAATGCATTCTTCTTGACACCTCTGACATAGAACTGTAATAATAGGGATTTATGGGTAAGTTATTCTACCGACTTTCTCCGCTCCTCAAGGTATTCCATGATGCGTGTCGTACCTTCCTTCTCAAGTTCCCTGACTAAATCCATAAACTCGTAAGTGAAATCTTTGTCGTTGGCTCTGGCTTTCTTCAGGATTTCCATTGGTGTTATATTGGTAAGGTCAGAGTAATGCCATAAATTCCTCGAAGCTACTGTTGCCGTTAAGACAGATTTCGCCTTCGGGTTCTCAAATATACTTCGGCTGCATAGTCATAACGAATGGTAGCATAAAACCTAAACTCAGAGCTCAATTAGGGAACAATTGAATTATTTTTCAGTAAATACCGCAATATCTTTATACTTTTATGTGTTCCCTATATACTGAACATGACAAAGGAAATAAAACCGATTGGGAAATATGAGTATGTTTACGAAAGTTCAATGGTCTGGGATTCAGAGCATAAGAAGAGGCACAAGGTCTCTAAGTATGTGGGAAAGGTGATCAATGGGGATAAGGAGAATCCTAAAAGGGTAAGGGATATTGTTGCTGTCCGTGGAATATACGAGATTGGGCATATTGAACTTGCATGGTCCCTCATGGATGATGTGATATCGGCATTGAGGGAGGAATATCCGGACGATCTCATGAAAATACTTGCCTTTTCATTCAACAGGTTGATTTACCCCCTTCCATTGAAATCCATCAAATCATGGGTTGAGAAGACCTGGTTATCGAAAACAATTCATGAGATATCGCCAAAATCACTCTCTGCAATGCTGAAGCGCATAGGAAAGGATCAGAATGGGCAGAAGAATATATCCATGAAGCTCATGAAGAAGAATGAGATTGTTGCATATGATACATCTGCACTCTTCTCCTATTCCTCAGGAATAAGAATGGCGGAATTTGGCCATAACAACAATGATCTGCTTCTTCCCCTGATAAGGATAATCATGGGTTTCTCCAGATTGAGGAATGAGCCATGTTACATCCGCCTCGTACCTGGAAGCATAGTAGATATTGATACATTGAGAAAATCGGAGGAAGAGATGCCTCCCGGAACACTCTTTGTTATGGACCGTGGATTCATTGACGATGGCAATTTCGGAAAGATGAATACCGATGGAATGTATTTCATAACGCCACTGAAACGTGACTCAAAGATACCGGATTATTCAGTAGAACAGAAAGGTTTCTTCATGTTCAGGAAAAGAGCCATTAGATATTCCTCAAAAACTGTTGGCAATTACGATGTCCATATATTTGAGGATATCCTCCTCAGGGCTGCTGAGGAGAATGAGTATTATTCCCTTATGGATGCAGGGAAGAATCCCAAATTCTCAACTGATAAGGCAGGGAAGATAGCCATTTTAACAAACACAAGGGATAGGCCACAGGTTATATTCGAGCTGTACAAGTCCAGGAACGATGTTGAGGAGGCATTCGATGTTTTCAAGAATCTTCTCCAGGTAGATACCCCATATCTGAGGGATGACGATACCCTGAGAGGATATGTATTTGTATCATTCATATCGCTGATCGCTTATTACCGTATACTGAAACTCCTGAAGAACAGGAAGGTAAACAGCAGGATAAGCGTGAAAGATGCACTGTTGCAGTTATCAAAGATATATCTTACTGATGTGGGTGACCGAACAATAGTCGCGGAAATACCAAAGAAAGTCAGGGAACTTGCAGAAACCCTTGGGCTAGAACCAGAACTGTTCCCTAAAAGAGTTCCGAGTTAAGGATAAAAGGTACTCAATTAATAAATTAAATGGACCGGTCGGGATTTGGACCCGAGCCCTCCTGCTTGCAAAGCAGGCGATCTACCGCTGATCTACCGGCCCATTGTAGTTCATAGAAATTAAACGAGAATTATTAAATGTTTCTAAATAAAATTTAATATTTGATAATGAAGATTTAAATTAATTATTTAGGGAGGGGGAGAGGTACATTTCCAGTGGAACATAAAAAGGTGTATGGGTATCCTGTGAAAATAATTATAATTAATTAATATATATAAAAATAATCATATATACTATATAAATAAATATAAAAGTTTATATTATTATATTATAAAGCGACACACTTATTTTATTATTAATAATTAAAAATATATATTATATATAATATATATTTTAAAAAATAAGATAATACTACTATTTCACAATTTTTGGTTTTACAACTTCCGCTTTTACCTTATTATTTCTTATATTAATAAAAACCTCATTTTCGGTTTTGCTATATTCTTTATTAATATAACCCAATCCAATACCAATATTCAGTATTGGTGATAGAGTTCCACTGGTTATTTTTCCTTCTATATTATCGTTCACATATATATCATAGCCATTTCTTGGAATATTCCTATTTTCCAGTTTAAAACCTCTAAATATATTATTATATTGTGTTTTCTGTTCTAATAATATTTCTTTTCCAATAAAATTATGTTCAAAGTTTACAATAAATGATATGGAAGCTTCATATGGATTCTTATTTTCATTAAAATCCTGTCCTGATAATAGCATTCCCTTTTCCATTCTTAATGTATCTCTGGCACCTAACCCACATGGAAGGCCGTTTATTTTATAAATCTCTTTTAATAGATTATTCCAGATGTCAGCAGCAATTTCATTAGGAATTATTAGTTCCACACCCCTCTCTCCAGTATATCCAGTCCCTGAGATTATTATTTCACCACTATCGGTTAGAGCATTGTGTTTTTGTGAATCAGTATATATAAATGTAAGTGCTTCTGGAAATTCCATACCGAGTTTTCTTATTATCTCCTCTGATCTAGGTCCCTGGACTGCAATATGGCTTATAAGATTTGAATAATTTTCTATATTTACATTATAACCATTTTTATTATCTATCATCCATCTGTAAATTTTTTCTATATTAGATGCATTTGGTATTAAAAAAAACTTCTCTCTGGACAATCTGTATATGATAGTATCATCTATCATATTTCCATCATTGTTAAGAAATGCAGTATACATACACTTATTTTCCTTTAAATCAGAAACTTTCGATGGAAAGATATAATCTACATAAGCCTCAGCATCATGACCTGAAATAACAATGTCACCCATATGAGATATATCAAAAATTCCAACATCTGTTCTAACAGCCATGTGTTCCTTTATAATAGAGCTATATTCTAATGGCATTTCCCAGCCATGAAAATCTATCATCTTAGCATCTATTTTTTTATGTTCATTGTAAAGGGCAGTTCTCATAGGGGTACCATTTTTCATTTCCATTGGAAATACACCCCTCTCCCCCATTTATATATATGAATATTATGTGTGTTTTTATTTAAAATTTTTTTGTTCCCATAATATCCAGAAATAAATACTTTCCACTGGAAATTCACCTCTCCTTTATAATCCATATCATATATGTCCTTATCTCTCACGGTATTACAATAAAATCTTCTATATTTATTTATGTATCTCCTTTGAATTACACAAAAAGAAAAAGATATTATCGAGCCATAAATTTTTTAATTTATTATTATTTATACC
>NZ_KI542806.1:15444-17592 GCF_000496155.1 Ferroplasma sp. Type II | reverse complement strand
CCCAGGAATTGTTGATCACGCTACTTTGTGATAGGAGACCCTACTGGAAGCATGTCTCCTGTAATAAAACCTGGATCGGTGCTCTTTGTAGGACCTGTTAAACCATCACAGGTGAAAGTGGGGGAAATAATAGTATTCAATGCACCCTGGGAAAACGGAACATTATTTGCACACCAGGTAATACGCATATGTTATATTGGTGGTCATGAATATTTCAGAACAAAGGGGGTTGCAAATCCATCAGAGGATCCTAAACCGGTACCCACATATGATGTCAAAGGTCATGTTCTGTTTTCTATACCATATCTTGGATATGCACTGATTTATTCCAAAGTGATTTTAGCCATAATTTTCATGGGTGTGGCCGGTCTTATACTGTACCCGAGCAAGAGTAAAAAATCATGGAAGCCAGATGGAACAGGGTGGTAGAAATGTATGGTGTTATAAATAATATTCTTAGGGGTGAATGATATGGTGAATAATCTTGAAATAGTATTTGACAGCAATGAATGGGAAGATAGCTACAACGAACCACTTGACGGAGTTTCAAAGGAATACAAATTTGACCTTATTATACACTCCAGGAAAACTAACGAGAGAATACCGGTAGTATTGCTGAAAGGTAGTAATGAAAATAAAATGAAAAAGGTAAAAGAGTTTATAGATATGGTGCCTAAGAACAAATTCAAAAGAAAAATTGCTATATACAGTGGTGTTGTAGGACCTGAAATAAAGGAAACAGTTTTAAAATACGGAATGAAACTATATAAAAAAATAATAATGAACGAAGGTAACATGGCAAAAATAATAAAAATACCAGGTGCCCAATTCTTTGATGGCTATGATAAAGAAATAGAAAAAGGATATGAGAAAATCGAGAGACGCGAAAAAATATTTATAGTGAGGGAAATTCTACAACTATTGAAAAATAATGACGACGTGAATATCACCAGAATAATATACAAATGTAATTTAAACTATAGATATGCTATGAAACTTTTGGAAACCCTTATCGAGAAAGGAATTGTTGATTATATAGAATATAAAAATGGGGTAAAATACAGGATCACCAGGGAAGGAATGAAATATCTTGAAGACGTACAGAGATTATATGGTATATAGATATTTCTAATGTAATATAGCTGTTGTACCATTGCCATAATTATTATATTTAAACCATGTATTGTTGGAGTAATATATTGAAAGTCCTGAAAACAGCGTGTTTATTAGAATATGAATTTAATAGTATATATAAGGAATATTATAATCTTTGACACAAAAAGTCTAATACTAATGACAAACTTATTATATATGAGCTTATATAATGATGACCATTCTATAAAAATTTAGAATTTGTGCGGCGATAAGAAGAATATTAGCTCTAACTATGAGGTAATCATAAAGGATTATGACAACAAGATAATTTTTGCCATTTTCCTCAGCGGGAATATTATTGAAAAGATTAACATCCTAAAAACCTTAGAGATTCCAGAAGATATTAAAATAAGCTCATTAGTGGGCATATATTCGGGCATGATAGACAGCAATGTGAAAAGATTAGCTGCCAAGAATAAAATCAAACTTTTGAAATCATTGAATTTCAATTCAGGCATTTGCAATATTTCTATAAAATCTAATAATAAGAATGAAACAAAAACGACATTTACAAATTCTTCAAAAAGGTCTAGACTGGAGATAGAAAAGGAAATACTTGATGGTATAGCATCCAATGATTCAATGCCTATTACAAAGATCGTATATATGTGCAATCTAAATTATAAGTATGCCACTGATCTTATAGCAACAATGATTAAAAGAGAAATACTGGAAGAGAATGAAGAAAGAACCGGAATGAAATATAGGATAACTCCAGATGGAATGGAATACCTGCATAATTTGAAAAAAATACATATTAGTTGAGTTTGTTTTAAAACAGACATACATAGTAGTTTAATACCTTAAATTTAGGTATGGTATTATGATATTATTGTATGAATTTTCATATATGATGGGATTATACCTGATAACCCTGATTCTTGTGTTATTATATTTAAAAAGAAAAATAGGAACAATTTTTCATTCTATCGAGGGGGATAAAAATATTACAGACCTTCTATTTTTAAAACTGTTATTAGATTTTATCTATAA
>NZ_KI542806.1:0-15368 GCF_000496155.1 Ferroplasma sp. Type II | reverse complement strand
AACTTAAGGGTGAATCCTGGAAATAACATTCTTGATGTGTTTAAAGATATTATTCCAGAAGCAGAAAATGAAATAGAGGGCATTTATAAACCGTTGCATGAGCTTGACAGTATCAAACAGGATTATGATATGATAATTGAAAATTATATATGGCTGCTATATCTTACGCTGATTTATGGAACTATTATGGTGAGTTCTTATATTATTTATTACTTTAAAATCTTCAGCATTAATTCATTTCCTAATCTGTTGATAATATTATCCATGTCAGTTTATATAATAGCAGTGATATCGTCTATTGTTATGATAACACATATATTTATACTGTTTTTCAAATCCAGGAAGGAAATGAACCATGCGTTGACTTAAATAAAAGATTCAGGAGAGAATGGTGTATATAACTCCTTTCTCACTGTAAAGGCGGTTTTCAGCTTCATCCAGTACCACACTGTGTATTCCATCTATTATTTCATCCGTTACTTCAAGCCCTCTCCTGGCTGGAAGGCAGTGCATAAATATGTAATTTTTATCCGCAAAATCAGCCAGTTCATCATTTACCTGATATCCCACAAAGAGTTTTTCTTTCTGTGCCCTTACCTTTTCTTCACCCATGGAGACCCACACATCGGTATATATTATATCAGCTGAATCCACAGCTGTTCTGGGATCTTTTACTATTTCAATCCTGCTCCCAGTTTTAAGTGCAATGTCCCTTGCCCTGTAGAGTATATCCTTATCAGGCTCATGATGCTCCGGACATGCAACTGATATGTCCATTCCAGTTATGGCAGCACCTAAAAGCAGGGAATTTGACACATTGTTTCCATCCCCCATATATGCCATTTTAAGGTTTTCGAATCTGTGCTTTTTTTCCATTATTGTCATAAAATCCGCAACTATCTGAAGTGGGTGCTCCATGTTGTCCAGTGCGTTTAATACAGGAACAGTGGCATATTTAGCCAGTTCTCGCACATTCCTGTAATCGTGTGCCCTGTATGAAATAATATCAAGAAATTTTGACATAACACGTGCAGTGTCTCCAATGGTTTCACCGTCTCCAAGATGCATTTCACCTGGACTCAGATATATTGTATGCCCGTTAAGCTGTTCCATTGCCGCCTCAAGTGATATGCGGGTCCTGGTGCTTGGTTTCTCAAAAATCATTCCCAGTAATTTCTTCTCCGAGAATTTTACTGTCCTGTCTTTCTTTAATTTTATGGCTGTGTCTATTATCTGGCCAAAATCATTTTCCATGTCTGCAACTGAAAGTATATCCCTTTTCATAGAGGGAAAGAAAGAAAATAAATTTAAAACTTTTTGTTTATAATATCAGTATAAAGTGTTATGGCAGCCTTGCTTCCTTCTCCAACAGCAGTTGCAATTTGCTCTTCACTGCCTGAAAGCACATCACCTGCAGCGTATATGCCGGGCACGTTTGTCCTGCCCTTTTCATCTGCAACTATGAATCCATGCCTGTCAAGTACCACACCTATGTTTTTAAGGAAGGCTGTTTGCGGGATTACCCCGATATATACAAAAATCCCGTCAAGATTCACTGTTTTTTCCTCGCCTGTGACAATGTCCTTATATTTCATGCCGGTGAGTTTCTTTCCGTCTCCTATAAATTCCTCTGTTTCAGCATTTAATATAAAGGGGATTTTCTTTTCATCTATGGCCTTTATATATGCATCCTCACATTTTTTAATCTTTGAGTGGGCAATAACAGAAACGGTTTTTGCAATTCCATTAAGGTACAGCGCCGATATGGCACCCGAATTGCCCCCACCTATTACTGCAACATCCTTGCCCTTGAAAAGGTATCCGTCACATGTTGAACAGTAGGATATACCCTTTCCGTAGTATTCATCTTCTCCTTTGACGTTCATCTTTCTGTGGGTTGTGCCCGTTGTTACAATTAGGGCCCTGGCAGTAAATTCTGATCTGTTTGTGATAATTTTAAACTTTTCTCCATCCTTTTTTATATCACGTACATCGATTTCAGTAATAATTTTACCATACTGGGCATAATGCTTTCTAAATACCTCTGCAAGGTCTGCTCCTTCTATGGCATTGAACCCGAGATAGTTTTCCACAAGAGGAGACACTGCAGTGTTACCTCCAGGAACAGATTCCCTTTCCAGTATTGCAACACTCATTCCGGATCTCTTGATATAAACACCTGCAGAATAGCCTGCTGCACCTGCACCAATAATAATAACATCGTAATCTGTTTCATAATTCCTTTCGGTTGAACTAACGTTAAATTGCATCATTATAAATCACCGATAAAACATTGTAAAAGAATATATATACTTTTAAAAGAAATAAAAAATTAATAGCCACCCATGCCGCCTGGCATGCCGCCCATTCCACCAGCTCCACCCTGTGGGGCTGATGATTTCTTGCTGGCTATTACGTCATCTATCCTCAGTATCATGGTGGCAACTTCCACAGCACTCTCTATTGCGTGGGTCTTTACACGGAATGTGTCAAATACACCCGCCTTAAGCATGTCGCTTATTTGGTTGGCATCCATGTCTACACCGAAGTTTTTGTTTCCCTTCTCGTGCTCTGATTTCAGTGATATGAGTGTGTTTATTGGATCCATTCCAGCATTCTCTGCAAGGGTTCTTGGTATTATTTCCAGTGCCTTTGCAAAGGCTTCTATGGAAAGCTGTTCCCTTCCACCCACGCTGTTTGAGTATGATCTGAGCTTCATTGCCAGTTCAGCCTCTGTTGCGCCTCCTCCTGGAAGGTATCTTCCGTCTTCCATTGTTATAGCCACTACTCTAATTGCATCATTAAGGGCTCTTTCTATTTCATCAACAACATGCTCGGTTCCGCCTCTGATGAGTATATCCACTGCTTTGGGATTTTTGCAGCCGGTGACGAATGTCATTCTGTCATCGCCTATTTTTCTCTCTTCAACTGTTTCGGCTTTTCCCATAGTTTCTTCGCTTATATCCTCAAGGTCGGTAACCATCCTGGCGCCTGTTGCCTTTGCAAGTTTTTCCATATCGCTCTGTTTTACCCTTCTGACACCATATATTCCATATTTTGCAAGATAGTACTGGACTGTGTCATCTATTCCCTTCTGGCAAAGTACAACATTGGCTCCTGATTTTTTTATCTTATCTGCCATTTCCTTCAGTGTGTCGCTTTCCTGGTCAAGGAATTCCTGGATTTTCGAAGGATCTGTTATCTGGACCTTTGCATCTATTTCTGTTTTCTTTATTTCAAGTGCTGAATTTATAAGCGCGATTTTGGCATTTTTAACCACAGATGGCATCTTTGAATGGACTTTTTCCTTATCTATTATTAGCCCGCTTATGTATTTTGTATCTGCAGCGCTTCCTCCACTCTTTTTGTCAACTTTTATGTTAGCTGTGTCAACAATTATTTTGTTTCCATCAGTTTCACTTACTGAATTTATTGCCTTTACAACCAGATCCGCAAGAAACTCAGGTGCAACTCCTGTGTTTTTCCCAGAAAGTGCTGTTATGGCTATTTTTTTGAGCATTGCATCGTCCTTTGCGGTTACAGACATAGCCATAAGCTGTTTCCTTGATTCCTCTGCCGCGAGGTGGTATCCATCGGCTATAATTGTGGAATGCACTCCCTGATCCAGCAAGGCTTCAGCCTGCTTCAGAAGTTCACCTGCAAATACAACAACTGTTGTAGTTCCATCTCCCACAGCTGTGTCCTGGGATTTTGAAGCCTCAACTATCATTTTTGCAGTTGGATGGTCAACATCCATCTCCTTGAGTATGGTTGCACCGTCATTTGAAATAATTATATCTCCTATTGAATCGACCATCATCTTATCCATTCCCTTGGGACCAAGGGTTGTCCTTACTGCATCTGCAATTGCCTTTGCAGCTTCAATGTTGTTCTTCTGGGCATTTTTGCCCTGTTGCCTTTCTGTACCTTCTTTTAATATTAATATTGGGGTTTGACCTGACATCATAACAATCGATTCATAAATATGTTCTTCAATATAAATGTTTCTAAAATTAAAATATTAAAATTAAAACATGAAAATAATTTTAATCATTTTCATCGGATAAACTCTTCCTCTTACTTTCCTTCCTGACCTCAGATGGGAGACGGCCTAACCTGTAATCGCCTGTATCAACGAATTTTATAAGAGGTGCAAGGTTTGGATGTACCCTGCTAATTTCACTGTAAATGTCAAGTGCAACCTTTCTGAGATCCGGATGAACCTGCTGATTGGACCTCAATTCAATAAAATATGCAAGTTCATTGAGATTTGAACTGAAAACTACGGGATATTTATACGCATAAGGAACAACATACTGTGCAATTTTTTCACCGTATTTTTTCATTAAGTTTCCATACAGAGTACCTGCTCTCTCCATTAATTCAACATATTCTGACTTGAGTTCAGGAATTTTTCCCAGATTTTCTGGAATGTCATAGCCGTATTTAGTGGACAGTGGTTTCCTTATTATGGAAAAAAACCGGTGGCGCTGGAATTCCCTGAATGCACCGTAGTTCATATTCACCTCAAAGGAGTAATTTATCCCCTCAAATGCCCTGCCCAGCTTATGCCTGCGGTTACCTCTCAGGGCAGCAAGCTGTTTCAGGATGCCATATTCCTTTTCAACCGGTATGTTAATGTCTTTATATGGCCCGGCACTGCCATAGATCAACATTCTGGTGGCCATGTCTATTGCCCTGCCCTCATCCATATAATTGATAAGCCTCAGGTCTCCAGCTATTCCGGCATCTGTATAAAGTCCTTCTCCAAAGGAATCCCTGGCAATATTGTATTCAATCTGGCTCTTCCCATGTCCTGACACTGCATCGTCTATAAGTTCCGGGAGCTCTGGCTCCAGTTCCTTATATATCAGTTCCCCGAATTTTGATGCCTCAGGGGTACCGTATCCCCTAAGCCGCTCTATAAGTGATATAAATGCCCGCCCGTTTCCAGAAATACCCATATTGGTCAATGTGGATGCGGGAAGCAATGCCCTGATTTCGTCAAGGACCGCTGACCTCAATGATGATTTATATGATTTTTCAAGTACTGTATCATCAACAGATTTCAAATCGCTGTATCTGTAATTTTTTCCACCAATCTCAAATGTAAAATCTTCCATGGGATTTGTGTCGCCCATATATCTCATCATTTCTGGATATGCCATGGAGTAAAAATCAAAAAGGTCATTACAGTAACGGTCATAATCATCTTCCATGCCTTCAACGCCCGCATATTTTCCATGCAGGAACAGATAGTCCCCATCAATTTTTTTATTGTATTTTACATACCTTGATGATTTTTCCAGATAGGACAGTCCTATTCTTGGCTCTTCTATTACCTTTGATATTATATTTGACACATTCTGTATTCCAAGTTGTGCTGTAGTAAGCTCAGCAACGGATTCATCGCCGTAATCAAGAAATATTCTTTTATAAAAATTGCTTGCCCTCAGAGGGTTATTTTTAAATTCTTTTTCATAAACCTCCCTTATATCCAGATTTGCAGTTCTGCTGTATCTGGACATGAGAGCTCCCCTGTCAATCATATCTGTTTTTATGAGGAAAACATCCCTGTCTCTATTGGAAAAATCGTCCATAAAAATCATATGAGTTCTGTGGATAAAAATATAACGATATATTATCATATCTGCGACAAATGAATATAAGATTTTTATATGCATAGCATATACACTACCATGAAATTAATAGTTCTAGGGGGATCCGGATTTGTTGGAAGCAATATCCTGAAACAGATGGATGCTGAAGAAAAGGCTTATTTTTCAAGAAATAACTCAGAGGATCTTGACAAGCTCGGGATAAAGTATATAAAGGGGGATATAAGGCAATATGAAGATGTAAAAAATGCCATTGGCGACTATGATATTATTGTCCACGCCATAGATGTGCTGACTGAAACCGAGGAAACTCATGAGGATTTATCACTTAAGGGGGTAAAAAATGTTGTTCAGGCCATGCAGGAAGTTAGGGGCAACAAGAAGCTTATATATTTTTCAGCCATAAATGCGGATAAGGGAAGCACCGATTATTTCAGGTACAAAAGGCTTGGGGAGGACAATGCAAATCTCCTGAAAAATTCACTGGTAATAAGGCCATCCACAATGTTCGGGCCTGGGGACAAGTTTACAAAGATGCTGCTTCAGGTGGCAAAGGGAAAGGTTCCCTATCTGCCCAGGAG
Organism: Ferroplasma sp. Type II; assembly: GCF_000496155.1. Classification (NCBI taxonomy): domain Archaea; kingdom Methanobacteriati; phylum Thermoplasmatota; class Thermoplasmata; order Thermoplasmatales; family Ferroplasmaceae; genus Ferroplasma; species Ferroplasma sp. Type II. Next base: position 9,169 of record NZ_KI542806.1, on the reverse strand, counting down.
TGGCAATATGGCACCAGTACATATCAATGATGTTATCACAGTTATCAAAAATTCCCTGGAAAGGTCTGGGACAATAGATATATGTACAAAGGAGAAGGTGACATTTGCAGATATGTTCAATACTATACGTGCCAAACTGGGCATGCCTCCTGTAAGAGAAGTGTCATCATTTGTCTTCAAACCATTTATAGGATCATTGCAAAAGAGGGGTTTGCTCACAAGGGAACAATTTTATATGCTCCAGCTGGATTATTACAAGGAAAACACATCACTGTTCAGATATGTGAAAGAGCCCATAACATACAATGAATATATTGATTCTGTAGATCTGGCCAAATTATAAAAGGACGTTGCCGATGGCTTCGTTATTTATCATATTTATTAATTTTTGCATGTATTCAAGTGCATAATCTGTTATATGTTCTGAAAATTCAGGGGATTTTCTCAATGACCCTAGATAGGCAAGGGCTATGCGGAGATTTGCGGCTGCAAGGATGAGATATGCAGTATATTTATCACCGCCATCCATCTTCTGATCAATATCAACCCATTCCTTTGTTTCCCTTCTAAGAGCCTTTCTTTCCTGATCAGGAATGACAGTTTCACTGTCGTACAGATTTTGATTCAAAGTATCCAGTATATCGAGCATTTGCCGTATTTTTTCAACATTTCTTGCCTCCGATATGGCTAAGCCCAGAAATGATTGTACTATTTTTATCTGTGAGTCATAAAGAAAAAATTCATGGTCAAGTGGCAGGTTTTTGTCCAACAATTCACAATATTCGCCCGATACATCATCTTCCATAGGGGTGAATTCAAATATATTTAATTAAATTATTCAATAAACTTAAACTACAATAGCTCCGGGCAGATTCGAACTGCCGTCTGCTGGTCCAGAGCCAGTAATGCTTGGCCACTACACCACGGAGCTGTAGATAGTTATTGCAATGTCATATAAAAATATTAATAAATTATAATTACATCCTAGCCTAATGTTTTCACTGGGCAATGAGATAAAACTCACAGTATTCGGATCATCACACGGTCCTTACATAGGCGGTACTGTGGACGGTATTCCTGCCGGAATAAACATAGACCTGGAATTCATACAGAGATGGCTTGACAGGAGAAAACCGGGGCAGAGCCTCATAACAACCCAGAGAAACGAGGATGATACAATAGAAATAATAGGGGGATGCAGGAATGGGTTCACTGACGGGTCTCCCTTCACTTTCATTTTCAAGAATAAGGATTACATAGACCGGCATTATGATGAATTGAGGGATAACCCAAGGCCAGGCCATGCCGATTTGACCATGTTCTACAAGTACGGTGAATACAGGAACTATGAAGGTGGCGGATTTTTTTCGGGCAGGATGACAATGCCCCTTGTTGCCGCCGGTGCACTTGCCATGCATATACTTAAAAAATACAATATAAAAATAGTTACATATATAAAATCTGCAGGAGGCATATCAATGGCATCAAAAGTACCTGTGGACGAAAACTATGTATATGGCTTTAAGACCAGGATGCCGGATAGGGAAAATGATGAATTGCTGTACCAGAAAATATTAAGGATAATTAAAGAAGGTGATAGCCTCGGAAGCATAATAAGCACGGAGGTTTACAATGTTCCTTCCGGAGTGGGTGAACCATTTTTTAATTCTGTGGAGAGCGAGATTTCAAAAGCCATGTTTTCTATACCGGGACTGAAGGCAATTGAATTCGGTTCTGGGTTCATGCTTGGTGGGATGAGGGGATCAGAGGCAAACGATGAATTCTATATTGAGAATGGAAAAATTATTACCAGAACAAATAACTCTGGGGGCATCCTTGGGGGCATTACAAACGGAATGCCAGTAACTTTTAATATAGCCATGAAGCCAACATCATCCATCAGGCTGCCACAGAAGACAGTTAATATAAAGAGCATGGAACCCTCCGAAGTTAAGGTTACCGGAAGGCATGACCCCTTCATATCATTCAGGGCCGTCCCGGTGATACAGACCTTGACAGCATTCGTAATCCTGGATTTGATGATGAGCCGTAAGGCCCTATAAATGGAAAACTATGTAGCGGAAGGACAATACAGAGATAAACATTGATATAATCAGAACAAAGGCTATTGAATACTTGGCTTTTCTGATTGATAACAGAACTGTTTCCATGAGGTTATGGAAGGCATTTTCCTCCCCCATTGTGACGTTTATGTATTCAGTATGTGTTCCTATGGTTGCGGGGCCTGAATTTTCTATTGCCTTGAGAACAGTATTGTTTATCAGCTCTGCGACTGGTCCCGGATCACAGTGCATACCTAATGGGTTGATGTCCAGTTCACCCACATTTACAACATGGTTGTCCGTGGTATATATATCCATATTCTTTACCCTTTTGTCGGATCCTGCCCTTGCCATTTTTATTATATCTCTGCTTATATTATTTGAATCTGTCAGTACTATTGCATTATAATAATCGTTTATTTTTAAGACTAATGCCTGGATACCCATTGAGGCAAGACCCTCTATCTTTTCATAACTTCTTGCATATCCTATGAAAGCAGGGTATTTTGAATCTGTAGACTTGAATTCTTTTATAAGGGGATTTATTATCATGTCACAGTTATCCAGTTCATCCGCATCCCTGGTAAAGCTGTTCTGAGCGTCGAGCAGTGCAAAATTTTCTGCACCGTTTTTAATCAGGGCTTTCATAACTTTCAATCCCGCAGATAGGGAAATATCGTCAAATGACTTTTGATAAGGGATAACCGCGGAAATTCCTGAGTTCCCAAATTTTTGTAGTGAAACATCATAACCGTCAACATGGAACTTGACAAAGTCTGAAACAAAGTCAGAATATTTCATTTTTTCCAGAGAATGTTTCACTGATGCTGCAATTTTTTTAATATCGTCCTTGCCACTGCAGTTATTACTATTGGTGGTTGCAGTATGGAATACCATTATATTGTCCATCCCCAACTCAGAGCTGATCTTTATGGGCAGGTTGCTTGTGCACAGGTTTCCAAAGGGGCCTGGGTGGACATATGGAAATACAAGTGTAACAAGGCCTTCATTCCCTTTTTTTATGTTTGTTGTGACAACAGGAATCTGTTTCTTCTTATTATATACATGGCTAAAGAATTTTTCTCCTATAGCCCCATCATTGTCCCTGTTAAGAAAGAAATCTATAAGTTCGGATGGGCGGGATTTGTATTTTTTTGTAAAGCCTATTGTTGTGAACAGCAGGAACATATAGGAGAACATTACATAAATCACCGTTGCCGCAATGAGTGGAACGATAAACCTTGTTGCAATGTGGTTTATGTTATAAAAGACCAGCGCTATAATAATATAGGAAAATGTGTAGTTCATTGACAGTAACAGTGCCGTAAACATGCTTGAAGGATAATAAATATAGAGAACAAGGAATCTAAGAAATGCGGGGAACGCTATGGCCAGAGCCAGAATGTAATAATAGGGCATGGATATTATGGGATTCAAAAGGATACCTATCCAGAAAAACAGTGTAGCCAGACACAGGGATACAAAATCTAGATACATAATTCTATTATTGTTAAATTTCTTGTTTGTGAATCTTATAGTGCCAAAATCAATAATTAGCAGTAAAATAAATGGCATGATGGATATGATGGAAAGGGCAGGAAAGTTTCCCAGTATTATGTAGTCTATCAGAAATATGAATACTACAGGAAGCAAGAAATAATACCATTTTGGTGACTTCCTCACATACCTAGAAATGCCGGCAAGCGTTTTTCCCTTCTGCACCATCAGGAATTGAACAATAAGATATAAATTATTCCGATTTCTGAAAAATGAGAAATTTTTACATGTTTCAAAAATTGATTCTCATTATTTTAAACTGGGCATATCCTGTGAGTACCCGGATGAACTCTGGAATATGGATATCATCATCGTCAATGTCTGTTGCAAGCCCCTTAATCCCGGAAAGTTTTTCAGGAGATGAAATAACACATATGTTTTCAAATCCTGCCTTTTTTATTATTCTTCTAGAAAGCTGCTGATTACCCCGCCCAAGAAGGAATCCCTGGCCGCCTATAACCGAAATTATTATTTTTATATGCCCTGAATCCACATATTTGTATATTTCATCTTCTCCGGCATCCATTATTATTAGTTTTTTATCCCTGATAATGTCAAACCCCAGCATATTTGTGTGGAATCCAAGGGATGCAGTTATGGCCTTGCATGTTGTACCTGGGCCTATAATATAATAAAAGCCTTCATTCATATGGTCTATTATGTATTCAGCTATGTCAAATGCAGAGGAGGCTGGATATTCAGCCTTTGAGGAAATGATCATACCCCTGGAATCGGGGACTTTCAGTGTGCCGAATCTCTTAATATCCAGGATTCCCTGCCTGTATTCTTCCTCGTTTATATCAGCAACCTCGGCATCCATAAAATTTATTCCTTCACTGCAGGCATCATCGAACACATCTATGGCATGTCTTATATTCATAGAAAACACAGAGCTATACATTTTTACGCCGGCTGGAATACCCAGTACTGGACGGTTTACACCGGACAAAAGTATATCCCTTGCCGTTCCGTCTCCACCTACAAAACATATTATATCTGCTTCTATGGCAGATCTGGCAAAATTTATGGTATCCATTGATGTTGTTGGATTCTCGGGGTAATATGAAATAGTATATTTCAGGCTGGCCTTATCCATTTCAGTAGACCCCATGGGGCCATCGGGGACAACAAACTCAATATTTCTGCATTTTATACCCTCAAGGAATTCTATTGCCCGCTTTATGGATACCGATTCATCAATGCTTTTCAGGTGAAGATTGTCAGACCCTTTGTTATTTCTTATCCCCCCATAGCCTGCAAGCGGATTGACAAAAAATGCTGCTCTTTTTATTTTCATATGTCGTACTCTTTTCCCTCTGTGGGAATTATTATATTACTGGTTTTCCTGGATATTGCCTGATCCATTGAATCAATAGACATATGTGTTGGAATAAACGTTTTTGAATTACTGGATTCAAATGCCCTGAATGCATCAGAAACTGTTGAATGCCCATATTTTTGTGCCTCATAAGCCCTGGTATCGGGATAAGTCGCTTCGTGTATGAAAAGATCAGAATTCGCTCCGTTCTCTATAACGGCTTCCGAATAGGAAGTATCACCCGAATAGAATATTGTTTTCCCAGAAACTTCGATTCTGTATGTATAATCCTCAATAGAGTGAATTCCGGGAACTGCATTGACACGGGAGTCTGGTATATTAAATTTGACGCCCTGAAGCATATAATCTGGCGTATTGAAATACTCCAGTACTGACATGGTACTGGCTTCTATTTTTTCAGTTCCTATTATATTTACAGGATTTATTATTCCCTGTAATGCCCTCTGCCATATAAATTCCGGAATTCCACCGAAATGGTCCAGATGCAGATGCGTAACAAGGACTGTTTTAATGTTGCTAAGGTCTATTCCCGAGTTTATTAGATATTCAACTGTATGAGGCCCACAGTCCAGCAGGATACTATCATCAAGGAGAAATGAGGTATTCCTCCTCCTTTGATCAAGTTTTGCACTCCATGTGCCGATAACCTGTACTTTCATGTATAGCTATGTGATATGACTATTAAAAATTTAAGCCCGCGGAGATCGGATCAATACCCGCAAGGGCAAATAAGGTCGTTGAAAGGGGAAGCTTCCTGCCTTAGCCGGCGGAGTATGTCACTGGCCTGTCATTTGTTCTATTATTTCATATAAATTGGTGGAATTCACAATAAAATCAGAGGCCTCTATGAGTCGTGATGTTGCAGGGTTAAATGCCACGAAATACCTTGATTTCCTTCTCATAGACAAATCCATATATGAATCCCCGACACTTACTGTTTCACCTGGAGATATGCCATATTTAGCCTGTATTTCCGTAACATTCAGATCTTTCTTTACTGGGTCCACATTTTTGATAAAGCGATGGTTTTTTGAATCCACTTCATTCCCTATATGATAATCTATTCCTATAAGATCGGCAAGATATCCGGCAAAGACCTTTGAACCTGCAGACACTATTGCAGTCTTGATTTTTCTGTCTTTCAGATATTCAATAGTTCTGAGTACATTGGAGGATACATCATTAAGATTTAAATATGTCCTGATTTTGGTTTCAGTAAGGTTTTCATAGAGGTGTTCAGGCACTCCGTTTCTGTATACATAATCAAATGTATATTTCATCCCCGGCCCAGAGTACCTTTTGTTCATTGACCTGTGTATTATTACATCCCATGAATTTCTATTTTTCAGCAAAACGCCATCCATATCGAATACCATTAATTTTATATTTTCCAGATAATCTATATTCTGGTTTTTATTTATACTATTTTTTAGCTCTTCAATTTCTATCATTGCATATATATTCACAATGTATATTAAGCATTTACTATATATTTTTAGTAAATATATATGTTTATTGAATTACTTATTTATATTGCATGTCCCTCCGGATAATTTTCTCAAATAGTGAATTCAGGATAAACAATTTATATGTTTACACTATATGACATCTAATGTCTGATGGGGTCAATGCATTTTCTTTTAGATAATGCAAAGAGGAATTTCCATGACGTTGGGGCTTGAAAACATGAAAGAAAAGCAGAAACTAGACCGGAGAAATACATACACGGCTGGGAATGCTCCACATAGAAAATCAAGCATTATAAAAGGAGTAGAAACGAAGTTGAATATAAACACTGAGAAGGTCAAACTGGTAAAATACGTCAGGGGATTGAGATTTGCTACACAATTCCTCCCCACGTTTTCGCAAGGGGTCTCCCAGGGGGTGTAAGATGGATATCTATTACATAACAGCTTCTATTGCTATTTTAGCGATACTTTTCATCCTGTCAATTAAATTAAGGATATTTGATATGAAAGGAACTATAGCTGCCCTTATTGTTGGTGTTCTTATCCTGATTCTTGGCTCCCTTTACTGGCTGATTCTCATGCTGATATTTGCCATAACAGCCCAGATGGTAACAAAATTTAGAATCAGGGAAAAGACTAGAAGAATGTTGCAGGAAGGGGAAAACGGTGAGAGGCATGCCTCTAATGTGGTCTACGCGGCAGTGATAGGAATAGGAATAGCTGTAATGCATGCTGCACATATAGGCGGATTTCCCTATTTTCTCATATTCAGCGTTTCATTTGCCTCTGTCAACGCGGATACTTTCGCCTCAGAAATAGGGGTGTTTGACAGGAATGTTTATATGATTACAGGATTCAAAAGAACAACACCAGGGGTAAATGGAGGCATTTCACTTTTAGGTGAGGGTACAGCACTTCTTGGTTCATTTATAATAGGACTATCATATGTTATACTGGATTTTCATAATTTTAACATAGTTCTGCTCATGTTGATAACAGTACTTGGATTTATAGGATGCCAGGTAGACAGCCTTCTGGGGGCTATGTTTGAAAACAGGGGAAAAATGTCCAAAGGCCAGGTAAATGCTTTATCTACACTTCTGGCTGTGGCGCTTGCCTTTGCCATATATATATGAGGATAGACATCGCAGTTATGTTTATTAACAGTCATTATATTATAGATTATGGCAAAAATGTTCGTAATACTAACAAAGGGAAAGGATGACCTGAACATGGCAAATGTTGCTGCTAATTTTTCATACAACTCTGTTAAAAATGCTGGAGCCACAGTAAATTTTATGTTTCTTGGAAGAGGAGTAGAAAATCTTTTAAAAGACTCCAATGGAATAAAGCCAATAGTAGATCTTGTGAACAACATGAAATCTGTTGGAATAGGTATTACATATTGCAAGGTTTCTGCTAAGGGCCTGGGCCTAAGCGAAGAACAGATGCTGGAGGGAATACCACCGGTCATGGGAGGCGTCCAGACGGCTAAAATGATAGACGAGGGTTTTTCAGTTATTACTTTCTAAATTTTATTTCCTTTTGGAATCAAATATACGCCCTCTAATTTCCGTGGCCTGATGCCTTATATTTAATATAGGTTTATGTTTTATCTATCTATGTTTGATTCATGGAATACCTTATGTGCCATAGCCCTGGCAGATGGAAAAATTTATGTGCCCAAAAATATGGATAATCCAATGAAAACAGGACTTTTCAAAATATCAGTTGGCAAAATTAGAGGACAAATAAGGGACTACAGGGGAAGCATTGATGGGTCAACATTGGGCATACATATTGTGGAATTTCTTGATCATTATGAGGTTCACGTAGACCGTTTTGACCCTTATAAAAAACCCATAGAACACCTTCTGGTTGATAGTCCGGACACCCTTTTAAAAGTCCCATTTTTTTTAAAAATGATCACAAAGAAATAGTTTTTATTTGGTGACATATCTGTTCATATATTGTGTGAGAAATCATCCCCTATTTTTCTATTCTCCTGCGAATCACTATTATGTGGCTAACCATAACCCCTGAGCTCGTTTCCATACACTACATTGCCAGAGAGTAATACCAGCCCGCAAAGTTAAAAATTTAAATTATTTTTTGAGTTTTGCAACAAGTTCTGGTACAACAGTAAAAAGATCTCCAACAATTCCATAATCGCATTCTTCGAATATGGGGGCGCTTTTGTCCTTATTTATGGCTATTATTGTCTTTGAACCCCTTATTCCCGCAATATGCTGTATCTGACCCGATATCCCCAAAGCTATGTAGAAATCTGGCCTTACTTTCTTTCCTGAAAGCCCGACCTGTTTGTCCTCACTAAGCCATTTATAATCAAGGCAGACAGGTCTCGAACCGGAAATTTCTGCATGAAGTGCCTCCACAAGCGGCATTACCTTTTCTATGTTTTCCTGGCTTCCCAGTCCTCTTCCAATGGAAACTATAACCTTTGCATTTCTTATGTCTGTTCCTGCGGTCTCCTTGCTTTTTACGTTTATTATTTTATAAAGGCTCTTTTCCAGGCTTACATTCCTGACCTCTGAGTTTTTATCTGCCTTCTCAGCATCGCAGATTCCCGGGGACACGGTAAACATTCTGAGGTTGCTTTCCTCCTCAACTACAGTTTTGCCCCCATGAAAGAATCTTTTAGTAATATTTTTATCCTTATTCTCAAAATAAAATATTTCGGGCATGCATTTCATCTTAAGCTTGAATGATAGTATGCCTGC
>NZ_KI542805.1:2331-3303 GCF_000496155.1 Ferroplasma sp. Type II | reverse complement strand
TTGCAACATAGAAAATGTTAAGAAATGCCATGACAATGCGTCTAGACTTTTTAAAGATTCGTTGAATACAAGCAAACCAACCGGCGCTGCCCTTATAGAAATAGGGATAGAGGAACTTGCAAAAGGCTTAATATTACTTATAAACACCCCAAAATCTGATATGCAAAACTCGATCAAACTATACGATAGCATTTTTTCACAATTTGAAGATACAAAGATATTAGGTAATATCAATGATTCTTTAAAGAGTTATGATATTAGGCGTTTTAACACATATGATCATAGAGAGAAACTCAAGGCAATTCAAATAGTTTTAAAATCTATAGATCCATTATACCAAATACTAAAACCTATCCTAGGTAATTTAATTCCATCTTTCAATAAAAATTTTAGCAGCATTTCAAAACTATTTGAGGGGGTTAATTTTGATTTTCCCCCTGCTCTCATTGAAAATTTCAAAAGCATTGATGTGGAAAACTGGGATAAAATCAAAGAATCAGGCCTGTATGTAAACTTTTATGATGAAGCTGTACAAGCCCCGTGCACGTCTGAATTCGATGTGAAGCATCTTATAATGATTTTCATTATATTTTATGGCATTTTAAATTTTTTAATTAGGTTGAATGAGGGGTCTAAATTAGACGAGTTACTACTTGATCAAAAAACCATCTTCGGATTTTTTTATGAGATAATTTTCCCTGAGAAAAAAAACGATTCGGAGGGTGCAGAGGAATGAATTATATTGGAGAATACGAGGTTATAGAAATTCCAAAAATTACCGATATGGAGAATTTTAAAAGTACTTTAAAAAATATGGATGCCGCTAAACAGAAACGTTATCAGGATCTTGATATTGGAGCCTCTATGACAAGCCTTCGCAACCCCCTTAGAAAATTTCAGCAGTCTGTCAAGAACAAAGGTGGATTCAAGAAGTTATTTGATGATAACGATAATATTAGGGTACTCGCAGAA
>NZ_KI542805.1:0-1308 GCF_000496155.1 Ferroplasma sp. Type II | reverse complement strand
CGTCGAGAGGAAATTAAATCCATTAAATATGAAAATATTAAACGAATCTCTCTTAATGATTCAATACTTATGTTATTATCAGCCATGGATTATAATAAAAAAATAATTTCTAGAACATTATTTCAAAGAGAAGTCTTCCTATTTTATGAGGATATACTTAAAGATCTTGGAATCTCAAAGGGAGCAGTAGAGGCAGGATTTTTTCCCTATAAATATGGTCCCTACAGTATTGATGTGAACCTATCATTATCTACGTTAATATTTTCAGGTGTAATACAAGTTGATAATTTCTATAAATCGCAAGAGGGTAAAAATAAAAGAAGCTTCCTAACTGTATTCACAACCGGCGAAGATTTTGATAAAGTGGCAAAAAAATATGAAGACATATTTATAGATAAGGGTGTAACTCTGGAAAATTTTCGTAAAATACTGTGCGATCGAAAACATGCATGGGATCAGAGCGAGGCAAAGGGAATCGCAAAATTATTGATTTCAAAGGGCTTTAAGGAATGGTACAATAAAAAGTCGCTTGATGATTCATATCCCTTAATCCATTTTGGTAAAATTCGGGAAGAATTCAGACCCAGGGTGAGTAAGTGGTTATAGAATTTAAAGATATACAATCAGATGACTTTTCTAGGCATATGCCATTGAGGTATTATCCACGTGCAATGAGGATAAAGTTCAAGAAAGAATTCGTAACTCCAATGCGTGCTGTTATAGATAGTGAATATATAAAAAAGATGGATTTCCCGAACCAGATTAAGCTTGAAGATTATGTTTCAATAAAGGTTAAATATTTTAATGAGGATGATTTTTCAAGTTTCCTTCGTAAAAATGGTGCCATGAAGAAGCTCAGCGAAGACATAGGAAATTTTATGAAAAGTTCAACAGATTCTTATCTATCAATGTTGTCCTTGAGACCTTTGTATAGTAGTATATGGCCTAACTTAAACCAAAGGCAATTTGAAAGTTTTATGCGTTTTCTCAATGTGGCAGAAGGTGGTCTTACCACAAGATCACTTCCAAACATACCAATAGATATAGAATATAAAACAGTAGTAAATGAATTTTGCAAACAATATGAAGAGTACAATCCTGTTATTTGGCTAGATCTAAAGGAAGACCCGGGAGCATTTGAAAAAAGAATAGATGTATTAAAACTCTTAATAAATGAGGGAAGGTTGCAAATGCTTGGGTTTAACGCCGAGAGATTTGGCACAGCAGAGGATTACAATGTAAATCTAGATTACATGTATTCAAATCTTATGGATAAAGAGATTCTTTTAATTTATGAAGGCTCAAATA
>NZ_KI542804.1:1696-6507 GCF_000496155.1 Ferroplasma sp. Type II | reverse complement strand
AGCAACTGACATTTATAGTAAAAGTTATTTTTCAATATAAATTTTGTTGTTATATTCTGATTCAATCGTCCCCTCTAAGCTGAAGGAGAAAATCATCGTATCCCATTATGGATTGCTGTGAGGTCTTCATATTCTTAACTGTTAGCGTGTTTTCTTCAAATTCTCGTTCTCCTATTATTATTGCAAAGTCAAATCCAGATGCACTTTTCATCTGTGATGATATTTTTCTGTGTGTCATGTCAACGATAGCAATTTTATTCAGGCTTCTTATCCTGCTAGCAATTTTTATTATATAATCCTCATCGACCGATGAAAGATTGCAGATATAATAGGACTTTTTAATATTCCTCTTCATCCACAGGTTCTGCCTTTTAAGCAGTAATTCTATTACAGCATCTCCTATTGCAAATCCTACTGCAGGTATCCTATCCGTTGTAAATAATTTTGAAAGGTCATCATATCTCCCTCCCCCAAGTATGGCCCTTAATTCGCCCTTTACATCAAAAGCTTCAAACACCATTCCGGTATAGTATGACAGTCCTCTTACTATTGAAAAATCGTAGTTTATGGGGCTTTCAGTGTATAGCCCTATGAGATCAAAGGTCTTTTTGATTCTTTCAATCCTTGGTTTTATTTCCTCATAGTTTTTTACTACTTTTTTTACCTTTCTCTCAAGATTTCCAGTATCCACCTTCTCATTCAGCAGTGATAGAATTTTTTTTATTTCATCCCCCTCTGCCCCTATTCCCCTAAATGCCTCAATAAATGAATTCCGGTCAATTTTTTTGTATTTGTCAATTATTGAGAAGGCATCTGGTATGTTTTCTATGCCGAGATCCTTTAATATATATTCCATCAAAAACCTGTCATTAATATTGATTTCATAGACCCCTGACAATCCAAGATAATCAAGAATGCTTGATGCAAGCCCAACAATTTCTGCGTCAGATTCCTCAGAATCCAGACCAAACATATCGGCATTAAACTGATAATGTTCCCTGAACCTGCCCTCCTGTGGTTCTTCATATCTCCATACCTTTGGGAATGAATACCATCTGACAGGTCTTGGAAGATCTTTTCTGGCTGTCAATAATCTTACAGTGGAAGGTGTGGCTTCAGGAATCATTGTTACCTCCCTACCACCCTTATCTGTAAATGAAAAAGTCTGGTTTACAAGTTCCGTTCCTGATTTTAGCCTGTAGAGGTCGAGAGGTTCAAGGCTGGGGAAATCAATAAGCTGGTATCCAAAATTTTCCGCTGCATTGGTAATTTTCTTAAAAAAATAATTCCGAACCTCCATATCCTCAGGATAATGATCGCGGAAACCCTTTATCTTTTCAATTTTCATATTTCCCCTTTGTATTCTTCACCCTCGTATATGACGGATTCAATTTTTTTCATTGTTTCCTCATCTATGTCATTTGTTGCATGTGCATAGTGAAAATGTATTCTTATTCTTGGAAATATATCCTCTCTCTTCTCTGCATGGTTCTCGAATGAGCAGTTCCATCCCAAATCCTTACATTTGAAATAATATGTCATACCTACCCTATTAATTTTTAATATAAAAACAATTATTATTTAATAAGTTATTAACGTGCATGCAGGGAAAAAATATACTTATTACCGGCGGAGCCGGGTTCATTGGTTCCAACATGGTAGAAAAACTACTGGAAGATAACAATATAACCGTAATAGACAATCTTAACAATCACGTGGGAAATCGCTTCATAGAATCATTTTCAGGAAACAAAAATTTTCATTTTGTTGATGCCGATCTTCTATCATTTGATTATGAATCATTGAATAACATAGATATTGTTATACACTTCGCCGCTAACTCAGATGTCCGGTACGGTTCAGAGGATCCGGTGAAAGATTTCAAAAACAATGTGGTAGTTACAGAAAACATACTGGAATATATGAGAAAGAAGGATGTGGGTGAATTACTGTTTGCATCCTCATCCACCGTTTACGGTGAAGCTTCCATTATGCCCACTCCGGAGAGCTATGGACCATATATGCCAATCTCCTCCTATGGGGCATCAAAGATGGCGAATGAGGGTTTTATAACTGCATATTCTCATTATTATGGAATAAAAGGTTCAATTTTCAGATTCGCGAATATAGTGGGAAAAAATTCCACCCATGGTGTTATATACGATTTCATCAACAAACTTTTGAAAAATTCATCGGAACTCGAAATCCTTGGTGATGGAACACAGAGAAAATCATACATGCATGTAAAGGACTGTGTGGATTCAATGGTTTATATCCATGAGAAATCCCAGAAAACGGATATAATAAACCTTGGAAACCGTGAAACAACGTCAGTGAAAACAATAGCTGATTATGTTGTAAAAAGAATGGGCTTAAATAATGTAAAATACAGGTTCACAGGTGGAATAAACGGGAGAGGCTGGAAGGGTGATATAAAGGTAACACACCTTGCCATAGACAAGCTTCTGTCCATGGGGTGGAAAAGCAGGTATACCAGTGACGAATCTGTGGATGTAGCCGTACAGGAAACTATAGACCAGCTCAGAAATAAAAATTAAGCAATAATTTCATAAATGATAAAAAACTATTATACCTGATGCCTAATTACAGTGAACTGGAAACAAAGCTGAGAAATAATGTTGTCCCCTCTATATTTATTGGAATAACACTATCCCTCACAATTTTATTTCTTGCTCTACTGCACATATATATGGTCCCCATCGCTAAATTTATAGTATTTTCATCATTTGCCTCCAGTTCATTCCTTCTCTTTATGCAACCTCACCAGGAGTCATCCAGGCTCTCAAAATTTATCAAGAGCTACATAATATCGGGGTTAATAGGAATAGGCGGCTCCTTCATTGCCCTGCATATAGGGATTTATTATTCACTTGCCCTTGTAGAAACCTTGGTTGCCCTGTTTCTAGTTTTATTTAACGCAATTCATCCCCCAGCAATGGGCATAGCAGTTGTTTTTATACTGGAAAGGGCAAACATATTCGCACTGTTATTCCTTTTCTCAGGCATGATTCTTATAATTCTGTTTGATAAATTCCTCAATAAATTTGTATACGCCATGGAGGGTGAATTTAAAAAAATTTCAGTATAATAAAAACTTAAATTTTAGAGTATACTATCCCAACAATGGAACGGGAAAAGATTCTTGTAAACTGTGCACTTCCATATGCAAACGGGCCACTGCATCTTGGCCATATTGCCGGGGCATATTTAGGGGCAGATATATTCGTCAGATTTAGCAGGATGTCTGGCAAGGAAGTACTATTTATTTCCGGAAGTGATGAATATGGGACTCCTATTACAATCAGTGCAGAAAGGGATCATGTTTCACCTCAGGAAATTGCAGATAAATATCATATAGAGCAGATAAATTCATTCAATTCCCTTGATATCAAATTCGATAAATTTACCAGGACCAGTGATCCTGAACATGTAAAGGACGTCGATGAATTTTTTATTAATTTACTCCATAAGGAATATCTAGTTAAAAGGTACATGGTTTCCCCATTTTGCAGTGAACTCAATAAATTTATGCCGGACCGATATATTGAGGGACAATGTCCATACTGTGGTTACGAAGACGCTAGAGGTGATCAGTGCGATAACTGTGGAAGGACACTGGACCCCATAGAACTGATAAACCCCGTATGCAAATTGACTGGAAATGCACCACTTTTCACTGTAACCGATCATTTTTTCCTCAAGTTGGACTCACTTCAGGGGAAACTTTCCGAATTTATAGATTCAAAAACATACTGGAAACCCAACGTTTTAAAATTTACACAGAATTTCATAGGAGAAGGGTTACATCCCCGTGCCATAACAAGAGATCTGGACTGGGGAGTAAAAATACCATTAAAGGGCTATGAAAACAAGAAAATTTACGTATGGTTCGAGGCACTGATAGGATACATAACCGGTGCCCGTACATACTCTGAGGAAATAGGAAAACCGGAATATTGGAAAGAATTCTGGATGAATAAAAACATAAAATCATATTATTTCATCGGAAAGGACAACATACCATTCCATACAATAATATGGCCAGCCATGTTACTTGCCCATGGCGGTTATAACCTTCCATATAACGTTCCAGCCAATGAATATCTAAGGTTTGATGGAGAGAAATTCTCCAAAAGCAGGGGGATAGGATTTACAGTGGATGAGGTGCTTAAATTCGTGGATAAAAATTCGCTGCGCTACTATATGGCATCAATACTTCCAGAAACCGGAGATTCCGATTTTTCCATGAAAGAATTCCAGCTCAAGGTAAATTCTGAACTTGTAGATAAATACGGGAATTACATATACCGTGTAGAAAGCTTCATAGAGAAAAATGGATTGTTGCCACATAAGCCAGAAACAATGGATTACGAAGACCTGGAAATAATGAATATACTTCATAATAAATTCGCTGAATACAGCAAAGAGATAGGAGATGTGCATATTAAACGGGGAATATCTGTGTGGCTTGAACTGGTTATGGTTGCAAACAACTATTTCACTGAGTCAGCACCATGGAAGCTCATTAAGGAGGATCTGGAAAAACTAAATGAAAAGCTCTATGTGTCACTAAAGATTGGGCAATATCTAACAGTCATGCTTTATCCTTATGTGCCATCAGCTGCTGAAAATATATGGGAGTCATTCGGAATTCCTGAAAAATTGGCAGGTGCCAGATTTGATGATGTTTTAAACACTAATGAGTTTCATGTCAAAAAGNGGGGAAATACCCTTTAAGAAAATTGATTTAAATAATCCGAATATTTTTGATATTCAACTTGCAACAATTG
>NZ_KI542804.1:0-1410 GCF_000496155.1 Ferroplasma sp. Type II | reverse complement strand
GAACTCATTTGCAAAGAGTGATCTCATAGGAAAGCAGGTACTTATCATAACCAACCTGGAAAAGGCAACAATACGGAGCATTGATTCGGAATGCCTTATTATGTCGGTAACTGATGGGAATTCAAGAGAACTAATTTCAGGCAGTGGCAGTGACGGTGATCCGGCAATGCTGGGAGATTACCTTTACAATGCCGATCATGTTCTGTCTTTCAAGGAACTTCAGAGGGTAGAATTAAAAATTTCCGGGCACCATATGTTTGTGAGACTTGGAGAGAAATTACTGCCCTTAATGCTAAATAAAAAATATATTAATGTAATGCCAGAGAACATGGAACGGGTCTTAATAAAATAATTTTATTGTATGCTTAATATATCAGCATTAACTTTTATGTAATAGCATAGAAAGGTTTATTTATTGTTATTTAATACACATCTTACTTTAAATGATTTCTATGATGCTGACTAAATTTGAAAAAGCGAGGATTATAGGGGCCAGGGCATTGCAAATTGCAATGGGTGCACCAGTGATTCTAGATGTTTCGCCTGACATGATAGACCCCATAGATATCGCAATGTGTGAATTCAACAATGGAGTTATACCCATAACAATAAGAAGAAAATAATATTCTAGCAATTTTGTATATAGAAAACATAACAAACAGTTAAATTTATATTTATAATACATCCCTATGTTTACTAGACGGGGAGATCTGGGCGAAACCGACAATGGTCTCAGAGTTCGTATAGGAAAGGATTCTCCAATGGTAGATCTTCAGGGCACCCTTGACGAACTCAACTCATTTATTGGAAATGCCCTCATAAATACCCAATGGGAAGATATCAGAAACGACCTTATCAAAATACAAATTGATGTTTTTGTGATAGGCGAGGACCTTACAGCGGAAAGCCAGCATAGAACCATAAAGGAAGAGGATGTAAAATGGCTTGAACAGCGGGTAATTGAATACAGGAAAGAAATTGGCAAGATCAAGCTTTTTGTTATTCCTGATGGAAGCCAGGCAGCGGTATCGCTCCATATGGCAAGAACGGTTGCAAGGAGAACTGAAAGGCTTTCTGTTTTTGTGTCTAAGCAGATGCCACTGAATAAATATATACTAATTTATCTTAACAGGCTGTCATCATTGCTGTTTATGCAGGCTCTGGCCTCAAATAAACGACTGGGCATTACAGAGCGTATCTGGGATATCAATAGAGAGTCTTAATTATTTTTTCCCTATCCACATACTCAAATTCTCCAAAATGTTTTGAAAATTCCCTTAAAAGATCTGATTTAGCCTCTTCTCTGGATACATTAACATATGATATGACATTATTGTTCATTCCGCATGGATTGATTAATTTGAACCCTTTAAGAACCGCATCAGATATGTTAAGTGCCATGCCATGGTA
>NZ_KI542803.1:1962-3173 GCF_000496155.1 Ferroplasma sp. Type II | reverse complement strand
CCAGAACTTTGGATATAGTGCAGGACCGGGATGGAATCCTGTAACAGGTCTCGGGACTCCACTTGTCAGCAACCTGATAAATGATACGAGCCTGGTAATGAATGGTTATGGCACTGTTGCAACATTCAATAATACATCATATGCTACTAACATCTCTGCCAATATCAATGTACCCGGCAATAGTGTTGAACAGTTCAATGGGAGCACATTTTATTACCTGGGATTCTATGAAAACCAGGGCAATTATATAAAATTCGGCATATCCACAAATTCTACCGGATATTATTATAAATACAGCATTTACGAGAATGGAATCCGGACTGAGGGTATTATTCCAGGATCGACATCGGCTTACCTCGGTGTGCAGATTTCCGGAAGTAAAGTATATTTCACTGTAAATAATGCAACAGTAAAAACCCTGAATATGCCCTTAGCATTTGCCGGGAATTATCATGGAGCAGTAGGTGCACAGCAGGACAATGCAAAAATAAACTTTGTAAACATCCCCCAGGGAAAATACAATAACATTGCAATAGGAAACCAGAGCGGGCCTATAGCTTACACTGGAATATATAGCTCAGGATACGATAATTTGGGAAATGGCTATAGCAACATCACACTTAAATATAATTCTTCAGATAAAATGTTGATTGCCTCAAAGGGGAGGAAACCAACTATGAAATCTATGGAACAGCTGGATCTGTTCACATTCTTTATTCCATAGACTTTGGTCCTAAATCAACAGTTACATTCAGCCTCAGCAACGGGGCATCAGCGACTTATAGTGTAAATGGAAGTAAGTTACTAGTGAATTCTGATGAACTTTCTGGTGGTACCTACATAGTATCTGCCACATATAATGGAAAAACTATCTCAAGGACAATAAATATTCCAGATATAGTATCCGTATCAGTAACTGTAAATTCTAGCCCATCCTATTATTCCCCACACTATAACCTGCTCCTAGACCATTACTTCCATTATACATCCAGTTCAGGAACAAGAACGGTTTATGAGCTTTCAAACAATAACAATGCGTCCATTAGTTCATCCGGATATTACATGGCATATGCCAGTGCAAAAAGCATCACATCCATGTCCCTTGTTCCAGAGAAGGTCATGGTAGATGTTTTTGTTTCAAATGGAAATGCGACCGTGAAGATGAATGGCACGGAAGCTCAAAATGATGGGGGATACCATTACCTTTCCAT
>NZ_KI542803.1:0-872 GCF_000496155.1 Ferroplasma sp. Type II | reverse complement strand
TTATCATAATCCCCTGAAAGTAGGTATTCCAGTTCATCAGAGTGAAACGATTCCTTGATGGAAAGGTCATCTACTATACTTCCCTTCTTGTAATACCTGTTGTCAAATGACCTTACCGGGCCATAGAATTTTATGCCGTCGATTCTGTTAGCCTGGTGCTCGTACATTTCCCACCTGAACATTTCCCCTCCAACGCCTATGTTGTCTAATCCGGCGTGACTTAATAGTTCTATTGTCTCATCTGTGGCTTTTTCAGAAAGTCTGTAATATTCCTCTGTTCCATATATCTTATGGAATACTGTGCTGAGGTATTTAGGCTTCCTGAAACTTCCTATTTCCTGCGATATTAAATATTTGCCCATTTTACTCACCTATATTTGACATAAGATCCAGTTTTCTGTCTGCAATAATCCTTGGCAGAAAATCAAAATATTCGCTATGGCTCACTATTATCCTGTCAGCATCAAGTGATTCTATTTTTCCATTTATATCCGAAAGAGTCTCCATTCTGGTGTTGTAGCCATCAACAAGCTTTACACCGGGTACCTTCGATTTTTCTGATGAAATTTTGAAATTTTCTGCACTGTAATCCACTATTATGGAATATGGATTTCCATTTACATTGCCACTGTAAAGTTTTCCGGTCGTAATCAGTTTTATTTTGAAATCCTTCATTGGGCTAATATCAAGTACATCTGTTTTTTCATAGGGAATCGGATCATAGAGAACCAGGGATTTGAGACCGAATTCCTTTAGTATGCCAGTGTAAATATTTTCAATTTTCTCCTGAAACTCACTGTAGGGTATACTGCTTCTTGACATCTTAAAGAATGACACTGGAGACGGAAGAAAAGCATTAAAATATCTCCACT
>NZ_KI542802.1:2327-4046 GCF_000496155.1 Ferroplasma sp. Type II | reverse complement strand
AATTTGATGATATAGTATTCCCTCCTGGAGCCCATTAAACCACTGATAAAAATTATTTATTTTATTAGATCAGAGATTTTGATCTTAATCTAAAAATTGTTCATGGTGGTTAT
Source organism: Ferroplasma sp. Type II (assembly GCF_000496155.1). Classification (NCBI taxonomy): domain Archaea; kingdom Methanobacteriati; phylum Thermoplasmatota; class Thermoplasmata; order Thermoplasmatales; family Ferroplasmaceae; genus Ferroplasma; species Ferroplasma sp. Type II. Next base: position 3,933 of record NZ_KI542802.1, on the reverse strand, counting down.
TATAACACAACGTGTTCAGATTGCCCTGTAACTCACATTTTGAGATCCAGTTTAACTGACCTCCTAAAGTAAGGATACTGGAACAGATATAGAAGACCCCTGTTCAAAAAAAAGAATGGAAAAATGATTAAAAGATTAATAAATGGAAGAAACAGAAATGAGAATGTTATTTTTACAAAAAAGAAATTAGTTGGTGTCCTGTTTCATCAGATCATTCAGTTTTGAGCCCCTGTCATATCGTATTAGGATTAAACCAACTATTATAATATATAACCATCCGACTAGTGAAAAGGCCCTTCCGAATGAATACTGGAGAAATTCCACATGTCCTACCAGAGGCGAAACAGATATGGGTGGCAACGCGGTTATTCCTGAAATAAAGTACACTAAAAGATTGAACAAGGTGAAAATTACACTGGGAATATACCATATTTTTAATCCTAAAAGGAAGACCATAGAAATTACAATAAAAGCGGAAACCTCAATCTCAAGCCAAAAGGTAACAAGTGGAGCGGCTCCAGGAAGAGCATACAAATGGGCTGCTGCGTCCAGTATGGCAAAAAACACCACAGTAAACCTTACAATTTTCATGGGGGTATACCCACCTGTTAAGCTGTACAATATATTACTCTTATATTCAGACATATATAGTAATCTGCTGTGCGGTATTAAAACTTGAGTTGTGTACATAATTATGTCTAAATATTAATATTTCTTGTAGCAGTGTTAACGTCATTAAGCTAATTACCACAACCCAGAGCATTGAAATCGGCATCCATTTTGTCCAGATGAAAAAGTGTAGTGGTACGATTTCTTGTTGATTTTTCCATGCTATGGGAAATGGAAGGCAATTTTCATAGGATATAATAGGGATTTATTATAGATCAATGGGAATAGATAATTTAATAATATAATGTATATGTAATTCTCCATTGACAACATCATGGATTGCTGATATTACAATTAATTAGGTTAATGATCTTATTAACATGGCACTGAGAAAACTATATATTGCAGTATTGCTGGATGGCTTAGATGTGTATAATATTAAAATTAATATTCTAAACATAAATTTTATCAATAATTATTATATATGATATTACAATAAATGCTTCATGGCAACAGAGATGTATATAAGACGCATAGCCAGCTATAATGCTTTTTCGAAGATAGCTGTACATATACATCATCATAGCATGATAACCAATGTTGATAGTCTGCCATCCAGTACTTTATTCAGCCGTGGTTATCTTGAGAATGGTAGACAGGAAATTAAGTGAGATTGCCTATTCCATAAGGAAATCTTTCCACGATTCTGGATATACGGAGATATTTCCACCAGCATTCCTGAAATCCGATAAAGTGGATGGTTTTAGATTTATTTACAGAAATAAAATATTTGTTTTAGAACCAGACATAACACTCAGGCTCATGAACAGACATATCACAGAAAACTCCAAAATTTATTATATTTCACAGCAGAGTGATGAGTATCTGAACGAATCTTTGAAGGCAGGTTCCGAGATTATGGGTGGTGACGAGGATGANACCAATATAGAAATACTAAGGATGGCAATAAAAATTCTGGATAATCTCGGGATTAAAA
>NZ_KI542802.1:0-966 GCF_000496155.1 Ferroplasma sp. Type II | reverse complement strand
GAAGGCCCATAAAAAGATTCGGAAGCGCAACAATGCCCATGGACGAATCACTTATACTGGTTTCCCTGGACATTTCAAGGGCATATTTCAACTTCCAGGTAGAGTTCCGTGATGCTGAAGGCTTTGAACTGAATCTCCTCTATGAGTTCCTGTGGGCACTTGCAAGGACAATGTCCATGACACTACATATAATAAAGTTCAGTGGTATAAATTCGCACCATATAACGGAAAACGTTTTTAAGGCTCTGGGAGCATCTCTTGGAACTGCACTGGAAGAATCAAAATATACAAGAAGTACAAAGGGGACGCTATGATAGCTATAATAGACATAAATACAGGTAACCTGTCAAATATAAATAGAGTTGTTGGGGGAACCATAACCAGCAATCCCTATGAGATAGCAAAAGCAGAAAAAATAATTTTTCCCGGTGTCGGCTCATTTCAGTACGTGTCAAATATTATAGAACCTATAAAAGGTGTGCTAATGGATAAGATTAAATCCGGAATTCCCTATCTGGGCATTTGTCTTGGCCTGGAAATGCTCTTCCAGGACAGCGAGGAGGGGTCTGGAAAAGGTTTAGGAATTCTTAAGGGGCGGGTTAAGAAATTTAAAGGTGTTAAAACTCCTCACATGGGGTGGAATACTGTATCATTAAAGGCACCATCATTAATCATGAATGGTATACCGGACAATTCATTCTTTTATTTTATGCATTCATATTACGTTCCAGAAAATGAATTTACCATTATGGAAACTGAGTATGGAAATAGATTTTCCTCCGGGATAGGAGAAGGAAATATTTACGGTGTCCAGTTCCATCCAGAAAAATCTGGGGAGAACGGAGTACGTGTTTTGAAGAACTTCGGGGGATTAAAATGATAGATATATACCCTGCAATTGATATATACAACGGAGAAGCAGTATCCCTGGAAAATGGAGATATAAAAAGAAAAGAATCATTCGGT
>NZ_KI542801.1:58482-59535 GCF_000496155.1 Ferroplasma sp. Type II | reverse complement strand
CATAATTAGACAGGAGCATGATAATTAAGGGTTCAACCATAGATTTTACTTCAAGACCTGAGGGATGTTATTTTTCTCCCAGATGTAATTTTGCCGAACCAGAATGTACCGGAATTCATCCTGAATTGAGAGCTGCGGACAATGCTTACCACTTTCAGAGATGCAGACTTTATCCTTCATGGGCACAGAGAATATAACATTGTGAGTGAGAAATTCCATCTCATTCATAATTACCATCGCAATGGATCTCCAATTATTTATGATGGAGAGGAATGGTATGTCATGAATACTGGAAAATCATACCAATTCCTATGCAGAAACAGCATCCTTTATGTTACTTTCAGGTGTTTGACCCATACTCAGACATTACCTCATAGACATAGATAAAAGGGTGTACTATCCCTGGGAAACATACACAAGTGATGATAGTAAAACAGGCCTCTTGATTCACTCCCAGAAAAGAATGGCGCTATAGAGGTCGAAATATTCCACGCTCTGAGCCTGACACATCATGAGATTTCGAGGGCATCCGTAACTCAAGTTTAAAACGGGCGCACTGATTGATTAGTATTTCAACCAGGGTCTGTCCATTGGTTATTTCGTAAAATCTCCTTTATTTTTTCTTCAGTTGATTTTGAATCCATTCCATCCTGTTTCTGAGTGCACGTTTTGACACCGTGGCCTCAGGAACTTGTGCATACCATGTGTGGAATGTGCCTGGATAAACATGAAGCTCCACTGGAACATTATTTTCCATAAGTCTCCTGGCATAGGATATGTCTTCATCCCTGAAAACTTCCATACCTCCGACTTCAATGTAGGCAGATGGCAAATTACATAGGTTTTCGGCACGTGCCGGTGCTGCATAGGGTGAGACATTATCCATTCCCACACGATCCCCAAGCAGGGCACGCCATCCAAGAACGTTCATTTCCCTTGGCCATGATGGCCATAGGCCTGAACACATATGGCTGGATGGTGTATTATTTCTGTCATCCAGCATTGGTGTTATGAGGGCCTGAAACAGTATCTCTGGTCCACCACTATCCCTAG
>NZ_KI542801.1:55803-57784 GCF_000496155.1 Ferroplasma sp. Type II | reverse complement strand
CCCATCTACACATAGAGGAATATACATTTCCCCGACATATCTGGTTATAACATTCCCATTTATTCCTCTTATATCAGCAATTTCATAGTATCCCACCATTCTTGGTCACATGTGATTTTCTATACCTAGTATTTTCAATAGCAAATGATATGAAAATAAAATTATAGTGTCAATAAAGAGAGGCATTATAGCATAAATACATTCTTATATAAAATAATCATATAAAATATATGGGTGAAGACATTTTTTCAAGTCTTTCAAGATTCGGCTTGTCCAATTATGAGATAAAGCTTTATAGAGTCCTTTTGCTTTATGGCCCTAATACCCCTACAGGAGCGGTTAAAATCGCCGGTGTTCCGCAGCCAAGAATATATGATCTTTTTAATGCCTTGCAGGAAAAGGGATTCGTAGATGTTGTTACAGGCAAGAAGCATTTATACAGAGCAGTTCCTGTTGATACTGTTATGCGTAAGGAAATGCTATGGATGGATAACTACATGCAAGAGCTAGACACTTATATAGAAAAACATGTTGAAACGGTGCCTCTTAAAGATCCATATATATGGTTTGTGAAAGGCAACAAAAACGTTCAGGACAGGATAAAATCAATGGTATATTCAGCAAGGAATGAAATTATAATGGCACTTTCCCACGAATCATATAAATATATAAGCACGATTTTGCCAAGGCAGATAAAAAATGGAATAACTGTGGGTTTAGTGTTATTTAATGATACTCCAAAGAAGGAACTTTTGAATGTGACCGAAGGAGTCATACTGAAATACATAGACGGAAAACCGCTTGAAATGGTTCTAGTTGACAGAACATGGGTATTATCAAATCTGAAGGGAGGGCTAGACAACGGTGATTATGCCATATATCTGGAGGAGGATCAGCTCCTTCATGCCCTGAGCTATTATTTCTATTATGAAATATGGGCACCATCGGAATATATTAAATCTCCAGGAGATTTTATTTATTACCGGCTGACAAATATATGGCTTGCGTGCGATATAATAGATTATTACCTTAAAAATAATATAAACCTTAAAGGTGAATTAAATGGATTCTGCAAAAAAAATGATATAACAATTAAGGGAAATATCATTAAAACGGAGCGCATTAACGGAAAAAGACAGACATTTTATATAAGTTCTGAAGGTAAAACATATTCTGTAGGGGGTAAATCGGCGCTTTATGAGGATATTAAATTGATCAATATAACTATTACAAGGGCGGTTTAACATATAAGCGGGAAGTCCCCTTTCGTTAGAGGGGGGATGAAAGTGCAAATTTTATAGCCTATTAAGTTATTATACAACTATGTCACCATATAATCTGGATAAGGGTCAGCATTCAGTGTACTCTTTGTATTACCACTTTATTCAGGTTGTAAAATACAGAAAGAAAGTATTTTTAAGGGAAATATCAGAAACATTCAATGTTGATGTACTGGATATAGAATGCGATAAGGATCATTCCCATAATGGTGTTATGGTTAAAATCATTATACAAGATGTTTTAAAAGAATATGTAGACTCACAGGAGGCAAAAAGGCATGAGGGCTTATAAATTCAGAATATACCCGAATAAAGAGCAAATCAAAAAGATAGATTATATTCTTGATTTATCCTATAATTTATACAATGCAATGTTAGAACAGAGAAAGATGGCATATGAATTAAAGAAGGATTTTTATTATAATATAAATGTTAATTATACATACCAGCAGAATCAATTACCAGAGTTAAAAAAAGAATTCCCTGAATATAAATATATATATTCACAGGTACTTCAGGATGTTGCAAATAGGTTAGACAAAGCATATGATAATTTCTTTAGAAGAATAAATGAAAAGGAAAAAGGTAAAAAAATAAAAGCAGGTTTTCCAAGATTTAAATCAAAGAAAGTATACAAATCATTTACATATACACAATCTGGATTTGAAATATTAGATAAAACACATTTAAAATTATCAAAA